>CALGBV010000405.1 GCA_937884015.1 uncultured Bacteroidales bacterium | reverse complement strand
AACCTCATCGAGGACATGCTTATGGAGATGCTTGAAACCAAACTGAACTTGCGCATGGCAGCCGATGAACTTTACGAACCGATTTTCGTGAAGAATCTGGAAAACGTGCAAGGCGACGAGCGCGACATCATCCTCTTCTCCATCGGCTATGGCCCCGACAAGGACGGAAACGTCTCTATGAATTTCGGTCCGCTCAACAATGAAGGTGGCGAACGTCGCCTGAACGTGGCCGTCAGCCGCGCACGAAAAGAAATGATGGTGTTCTCCACCCTGAAATCTTCCCAAATCGACTTGCGACGCTCCAAGGCAAAAGGTGTAGAAGGCTTGAAGCATTTCTTGGAATACGCTGAAAAGCAAGTTCTTATTCAATCGACAAACACAAGTCTGGAATCGAAAGACACCGTTTTTGCCGAACAGATTGCCGAAGCATTACGCAAAAAAGGCTATGTCGCCCATACCAATATCGGACGCTCCAACTTCAAGGTTGACGTGGCGATTTGCGATGATGAAACTTCAGGAAACTATTCCTGCGGCATGCTTTTAGATGGCGAAAACTATCACAACACCCAGACCACGCGCGACCGCGAAATCGTTCAGCCTTCAGTGCTTAAAGGCTTGAATTGGAGAATCATGCGCATTTGGAGTGTCGACTGGATCACTAATCCCGAAAGAGTCATTTCGCGCATCGAAAAATTCATCAAGGAAAAGCCGGAGCCCAAGGAAGAACCTATCAGGAAAGCGGTTTTCGACATTTCGCAAGAGGTTGTGGAAGAGACAAAAAGCAATGTGTCAACATATAACGAATTTGTCGGCAACGCTCTCGTCTCGGCAATGGATAACGCACAACTTGCCAAAGCCATCCTGCAATGCGAACAACCGATGACACTCAACTATCTCTGCAAGAGAATCTGCGCGCTCCGCGATATGCCAAGGATTACGCCCTCGATGCAGGCCAAAGTCACCGATATCGTCAAAAGCAAATTGTTTTTTGAGAAGATAGGTTCAACAATCGTTGTCTGGAATAACGTTGAAGCATCAAGGAATTTCTCAGGCTACCGCCAAAACAACGGGCGCGACATTACAGAAATGCCTCCGACTGAAATCGCAAACGCCATTATGGAAACCATATCGGAACAAGTTTCCATCGGTAAAGATGCCCTTACCCTAATTGTGGCTAAAAAACTCGGTTTCACCCGTCGAGGCACAAAAGTCGATCAGGCCCTGAACGAATCTATTGATTATCTGATAGCTAAGGGTAAGATTTTCAACATTGACGGGAAGATGCGTTTAGCAAATTCATAGCCCAACGGAAAAACGCAATGCGGTTGAATCCTGGGTGAAAAGTTGGAAAACTACTAATCCTTAAAACTACTTCCGCCAATAAACTGCCTAATCATGGAAGTGGCAGGAATTTCCTTGTCAGGAACCGGCGTGAAATAATGGATGAAACGCAACAGTCGGTGTGCTTCAGTATATTCCGGGCAGTTTTTCGGAACGCTCGCCAAAATCGGTTCGGCATGGTTGCGCATCACGGCAAACTCCAAAAGATAGGCCGAATTGAACATCACATCAGCGTTTTCCTGGAAAGGATTAATCCATTTTTCCTCAGCGGCACACACACTCGGCCATTGGCTGATGGTCTGACGCGCCGTAAATGCACCTTTGTTATAGTCACGCACAATGCGACGCAACAGACGGTTATCATCGGTCGGAATCCAATTATGGTCGTCAAGGGCTGTGCAAGTCAAGGTTGAAATGAAAATGCGGAACTTGTTGATTTCCGGCACTTTCTCAGTCAAACGCGGATTCAAGGCATGGATGCCTTCCAAAAGCAGAACCGAGCCTGGTTTCAGACTTAAAGTCTTGCCGTTGTATTCGCGCACACCCGTCACAAAATTGTATTCCGGCACCGAGACCTCTTCCCCATTCAGCAAGGACAAAAGGTCGCGTTCCAAAAGACGGTAATCGACAGTCTCGAAATTATCAAAATCATAAGTGCCATCTGGAAATTTCGGCGTATCGACACGATTCACAAAATAGTCATCGGTCGAAAACGAAATAGGATTCAAGCCGCAAGCCTTGAGTTGAATACTCAGGCGTCGGCAGAAAGTGGTCTTTCCGCTGCTACTCGGACCCGTAATCAGCACCACGCGAACTGGTTTTTCGCTATGATAACGACGGTCGATTTCCTCGGCAATCTGTACGATTTTCTTTTCCTGCAAAGCCTCAGCCACCTGAATCAATTCACTCGCTTTTCCGTTTTGGCAAGCCTGATTGACATCGCCGACATTGCTCAAACCCATAAAATCGTTCCATTTCAGGCTTTCGGAAAACACATCAAAAGTCTTGGGCTGTTCGCGCAATTCGGCCAGTTGATTCGGATTGTTGCCATCAGGCACACGCAGAAGCAGTCCGTCGCGATAAGATTCTAAGCCCCAAACGGTTAAGAAGCCCATCGAAGGCAGCAAACGGCCATAATAATAATCAGTGACATTGTCCAAAGTGTAGTAATCCCAATACACCTGACCGCAAGTTTCAAGAAGTTTCACCTTGTCGTTTTGGCCCAAATCGTTGAAAATCCGAATGGCATCTTCGGTCCGTGCTTCATGACGATGAAACTGAATATCCTCATTGACAAGTCTTTGCATTTCTTCACGCAAAGCATCAATTTCAGTTTCACTCAGCAAATTTCCATCCGCCTTGATAATCTTTCCGTAAAAGCCATTAGCAATGGGATGCTCCATATTCAGTTTGCTCCCGGGGAAAAGATCCTGCGAAGCCTTGTAAAGCAGGAAGCACAAGGAACGGCAATAAACCAGCATGGCACTGTGTTCGCGGACATCCAAAAATTCCACGTCACGGCTGTTGAAAACGCGGAATTTCAACCCTTGGGAGACGTTATTCACCTTAGCCGAGACTATCGGGAAAGGTCTATCAAACTGAAATTCAGGCAACATTTCCAACAATGTCGTGCCTTCCTGAAACTCTTTTGTCGACTGAGTGTTTTTACAAAATATCTGGAGCATCGCTATGGATTTTCACAAAACTATCAAAACTTCATCAAAACCATTTGTTTCATCCAACGGCTCGCAACCGCTTACCGTTAAAAATGAACTTGCGTTCATTTCAATTAAACAACTGATTTCGAATACGTTATTATCACTTATTCTTCTGCCTGATTCTGAATACGGTTAAGGGCTTGAATAGCCAATTCGTAATCTTTCTGGCGGTTCAGCACCTCTTTATAAATGCTGATGGCATCGGCATATTTACCCATCTGCTCAAGGACACGGCCCTTATTGAACAAGGCATCCAAATAGTCAGGATTCAGTTCCAAAGCACGGTTGAAATATTCCAGAGCCTTCTCATTTTCATGGAGATAAACGAAATTTACATAACCTTCGTTAAAGACAACCAAATAATTATCAGGCTGTTCCATCAGCAAGGTATCGTAATGCAAAAGGGATTCTTCCGGTTCGCCATGCCCCTGAAGATACATGGCCAGTTCATATCGTGCATTGGCACGATCTGGGAAATTCTTCTGCACGTTTCTGATGTAATCCAAAGCAAACGATGGTTGCTGCACGGCATAGATTCTGCAAATCTGTTCTGCCGGGTCGTAGAAAGCGGCATCCTGCTCGTAGGCATACTGGAAATTCTTCAAAGCATTGACCGTATCTTGCTCAGCAATAATGAAATACATACCCTTTACGAAATAAGCCTTGGGGTTGTAGGAATTGGTTTTCAAAGCCTTGTCGATGTAAGCGGCGGCAAGATTATAGTTTTGCTGCAAGAGATTCAGGTCGCCCAATTTCACCAAAGGACGGGAATCAAACGGGTCAATTTCGGCGGCGCGGTTCAAAGTCGTATTGATATTGGTTTCATCGCCCAACATATAATAAATGTCGGCCAGCATCAAATACGAATCAACATTATTAGGATCCAAAGAAATGGCCTTGTTGACATCCATCATGGCCGCACCGACTTGTTCTTCAGCCATATATGCACGGGCACGATTCAAATACAAATCAGCGCGAAGGCTGTCCTGTGCGATGGAATCAGTATAAATGGCAATCGGACTGCCAGGAACGACAGTTTTCACATCAGTTGGCTGTTCAACCGTTTCTTTCGGTTTTTCGTTACAGGCGGCAAATGCAAAACAAATGCCAATAAGTAAAAATAACTTCTTCATATTCAGTGTTATAAATCACGGATAGAGACGCTTTTCAGCATCTCTATCCGTTTGAAAATTCATTATTGTTCGCTGTTTTCCAAGGCTTCGAAAATCTTAGCCGTGAGTTCATCAGCCAATTCCGGATTGTCTTCGATGAGTTTCTTCACGGCATCGCGGCCTTGCGCCAATTTCGAGTCGCCGTAACTGAACCATGAACCGCTCTTCTTGATGATGCCCATTTCGACGCCAAGGTCAACGATTTCGCCCGTGCGCGAAATGCCTTCACCATAGAGAATATCGAATTCAGCCTTGCGGAACGGAGGCGCGACCTTGTTCTTCACGACCTTAACCTTCACACGGCTACCCAAAATGTTTTCGCCGTCCTTAATCTGACTCACCTTGCGGATGTCGATGCGGACAGAGCTGTAGAATTTCAATGCATTACCGCCCGTGGTCGTTTCAGGATTGCCGAACATGACACCAATCTTTTCACGCAGCTGGTTGATGAAAATGCACACGCAACCAGTCTTATTAATCGTGGCCGTGAGTTTACGCATGGCCTGCGACATCAAACGGGCCTGCAAACCCATCTTGCTGTCGCCCATTTCGCCTTCAATTTCGCTCTTTGGCGTCAAGGCGGCGACTGAGTCGACGACGATGACATCGATGGCGCCCGAACGAATCAGGTTTTCAGCGATTTCAAGAGCCTGTTCACCATAGTCAGGCTGGGAAATGAGCAGGTTTTCAACATCAACGCCCAATTTGGCGGCATAGAAACGGTCAAAAGCATGTTCAGCGTCAATGAAAGCAGCGATGCCGCCTTTCTTTTGCGCTTCGGCCACGACGTGCAAGGCCAATGTTGTCTTACCTGAACTTTCAGGTCCGAAGATCTCAATGATTCTTCCTTTCGGCAAGCCGCCAATGCCCAAGGCATAGTCCAAGCCGACCGAACCTGTGGAAATGCTTTCCATCTTTTCGGCCTCAGCACCCAAGCGCATGATGCTGCCTTTTCCGAAATTCTTTTCAATGTTACCGAGGGTGGCTTCCAAAGCCTTTAACTTCTCCTGCTTTAACTTAGCGAGTTCGTCTTGCGATTTTTCAGTTGTCATAACGTATTTATATTTAAAGATTTAACATTCAACGATTTAAAGATTATTCGGTTTTCGGTTATCAGTTTTCAGTTATCAGTTATCAGTTTTCAGTTATCAGCTTTCAACTTTCAGTTTTCAGTTATCAGTTTTCAGTTATCAGTTATCAGTTTTCAGCTTTCAACTTTCAGTTTTCAGTTTTCAGTTATCGGTTTTCGGTTTTCAGTTTTTATTTGTTCAAAAATACAAAACTTTTCCTTCTCCCTTTGAACCGCCCCTTCGACAAGCTCAGGGAGCTGTTTTTATTTCAAATTGTCAACTCTCAACTTTTCAACTCTAAACAAATCAACGATTAAACTTCAAACAATTCAACCATCAACTTACTTAATAATTTGCGCAGCATGATCAGCGACCTTCACCTTTTCGATGACCTCCTCTATCCTGCCCTCTTCGTCAATGACAAAAGTAGTGCGCACCACGCCCATATATTCACGGCCACACATTTTCTTGAGTTGCCAAACGCCATAGGCATTCATAATTTCCTTGTCGGCATCGGTGAGCAGTTGGAACGGCAGGTTTTGCTTCTGCGTGAATTTACCGTGCGAAGCCTCCGAATCGGGACTGATGCCCAACACGACATAGCCTCTTGACTGCAAGAGCGTATAGTTGTCGCGCAAGTTGCAAGCCTCTTGGGTGCAGCCTGGAGTATTATCCTTCG
>CALGBV010000404.1 GCA_937884015.1 uncultured Bacteroidales bacterium | reverse complement strand
CTGTCGAGGCCATGAAACAGCATCCCGAACTGACTTGGGATGTGATTACCTGTGTCAATCAGCGCACGATTAAATATCTGCCGCGATTCCGTGATTATCTGATAGGTTTGGGTATTCCAAAATGGCGTCTATTCACCGTTTTTCCCTTTGGTCGCGCCGCCAATGAGCCTGATTTGAAATTGTCGAACGAGCAGTTTGTCTATATGATGGAGTTCATCAAACAGACGAGACTGCAAGGCAAAATCACGACCGACTATGGTTGCGATGGCTATTTGGGCCGTTACGAAGGGCAGGTGAGGAGCCATTATTTTTCATGCAGCGCTGGCATCAACATTGCTTCGGTCTTAGCCGATGGTTCCATTTCTGGCTGTTTGAGCATCCGCAACGACTATCATCAAGGCAACATTTACAAGGATTCGTTTTGGGAGGTTTGGCAAAACCGTTTCCAACCTTACCGCGACCGCTCGTGGATGAAGAAAGACGAATGTGCCCAATGCAAGGTGTGGCGTTATTGCCAAGGCAACGGGATGCATCTCCGCGATGGCGATGGAAAACTGCAATTGTGTCAGTATAAGATGATTACAGAAGCGCAATGAACCGTATTTATTTGGTCGGCTATATGGGCGCGGGCAAGACGACCGCTGCCAAACGCTTGGCGCATCGCTTGGACTGGGAGCATTACGACACCGATGCCTTGTTTGAGGAAAAATATCATATCTCCGTCGATGATTTTTTTCACAAATACGATGAAGCCTTGTTCCGGAAATTGGAGTCGCAGATTTTGCAAAGCACTGAAAATCTTGAAAATACCGTCATCTCAACAGGTGGCGGAACGCCATGTTTCAACGACAATATGGCTTGGATGAATGAGCATGGAACTACTGTTTTTTTAAAAATCAGTTCGCAGACGGCGGTCAGCCGCATCATGCTTTCAAAGAAAAAACGTCCTTTGGCGGCAGGCAAGACCGAAGCCGAATTAGCAACATTTGTCGAGAAGCATTATGGCGCAAGAATGTCGTTCTATGAGCAGGCGCAACATGTTGTAAAAGGCGAGGACTTGGATATTGAAGCGTTATTGGCTCTCTTGCAAAAATGACCCAAATTTAATTTTTATTTATTGTATTGTAATTCAATTAATTATCAATAATCAACTGCTTATAATCCGCCGTGAAACATAATTTTATAGTGTTTGCGGCGGAAAATAATATGTCAAATTCCGCCGCGAAACATAATTTTTGTATCTTCGCGGCGGATTATAATTGATTTATTTATGGAAAATGTCGTTGGCAGAAAGACGGAAGTAAACGAATTAATGCGTCTTTATGAGAGTGGTCGTCCCGAATTTGTGGCTGTCTATGGCCGTAGAAGAGTTGGAAAAACTTATCTTATAAAGGAGACTTTTAATGGTCTCATTACTTTTCAACATTCGGGCGTTTCGCCTGTCGATCAGGATGATGAGAAAAACCGCATGAAAACACAATTGGAGAGTTTTTATTACTCCTTGCTCAATCATGGCTTGGAAGGCTATAAGAGGCCCAAGACCTGGTTAGAGGCCTTTTTCCAGTTGGAACAGTTGCTGAAACGATTGGATGACGGTTCGCGTCAACTTGTGTTTCTCGACGAATTGCCTTGGATGGATACGCCGAAATCAGGATTTCTGTCGGCATTTGAAAGTTTTTGGAATGGCTGGTGCAATGGTCGTAACAATATGATGCTTGTGGTGTGTGGGTCGGCAACGGCTTGGATGACCAATAATCTTTCGCACAGCAAAGGTGGCTTTTATGGCCGTCTTACCGATGAAATAAAACTTTCGCCATTCACCTTAAAGGAATGTGAGGATTATTTCAAGGCAAAGGGAATGAGCATGTCGCGTTATGACATGGTACAAAGTTACATGGTTTTTGGCGGCATTCCCTATTATCTCAGTTATTTCAACAAGGAACTGAGTCTGTCGCAAAACATTGACCAACTGCTATTTGGAAAGAAACCGCGTCTTAAAGATGAATATTACAAGATGTTTAATTCCATTTTCACCAATGCTGAAGATTGCAGGAAAATCATAGCTTGCCTTGCAAAACGGCATTACGGATTTATGCGCGAGGAAATTGCAAAAATGACGGGATTGCCTTTGGGTGGAAACTTGTCTCAAACACTAAAAGCACTGGCAGAGAGTGATTTCATTGTGAAATACGTTCCTTTTGGAAAATCGAAACGGGAGGAACACTACAAACTTGTCGATAATTTCAGTCTGTTTTGGTTGAAGTATGTCGAAGGAAACGAAACAACGGCATTTTGGCAGGAAAACAAGGCTTCCGACATTCTTGACGCATGGAAAGGCGTTGCTTTTGAGGAAGTCTGTTTTGAACATGTTGAGCAGATAAAGGAAGCGCTTCACATAGGAGGCGTGAATGCCAACATATCGGCATGGGCGTTGCAATCTGGAAAAGATGAAAAAGGTGCGCAGTTGGATCTTCTCATTGACCGAGCCGACAACGTAATCAACCTTTGTGAAATGAAATTCTGTACTTCTCCATATTCGATTGATAATGAGTATGAACAGAAGCTTAATCATCGGATTGAAGTCTTGAAGAAAGCCATTCCTCCGCATAAATCCATTCATCTCACCATGATAACGACTCGTGGAATTGCCTCTGGAGTTCACAATGATATCGTTCAGAAAAGCGTTACCATTGATGACTTGTTTGTCTGAATTTTTCCTGCGTTTTATGTAAATGCATATATTTTTCTCATCTTTGCAATCGCTTTTAATTCAATAAACTATGAAGAAAACACTTTTAGCACCGTCGATTTCTTTATGGAATGGGCTGCCGACACGACCGATGTGCGTATGCAGGATTATTTTTATCCCGAACTCGACAAATCGGTTCTCATTCCGCAAGGCTATATCGCTGAAAAATCGGGACATACGCGCGGTTCAACCGTTGATTTGACACTCTTCGACATGAATTTGCAAAAGGAAGTCGACATGGGTTGCACTTTCGATTATTTCGGCGTGGCATCGCATCCCGATGTGCTACCCGAGCAGGAAATTGGCGCCTATCGTCCTATCAATCAGGAGCAATACGACAACCGCATGATTTTGCGCGAAGCCATGCTCGCACACGGATTCAAGCCTTACGACTGCGAATGGTGGCATTTCACCCTTGAAAACGAACCTTTCCCCGACACCTATTTCACATTTCCTGTGAGCGAAGAGTCGGTGAAATAAGTTGGAATTGGGTGTTTATCTGTCTTTGGTAAGCCTCAGCGCACGACGGAAGAAATTGGCTTTCAGCGGCTTATTCATATTCATAATAATATTCCGAAATCTCATCGGTCATGGAAATAGGATAATCGCCGTCATAGGTATAGGTGTATCTTAAGAATGATGTTTCTTCAATGCAGTTATTTGCACTTAACATCGTAAAGTCAAAACTCATATACTTGATCGGATATGGGAAGCCGCAGAATGGATTGGCTTTATCATCGTAGATGAAACTCAATGAGGATGATTGTGTCTCGTCTTGATATCTATATTCAGTGTCAACACGGATGACATTTCCGTTTTCCCAGGTAAGTTTGTTTGTGAACCATTCTCCGTCTTCAGGAAACACTTCAACTCCATTATTATTCAATACGACTTCAGAAAGAATTCCATTCTCGTAGTGGTAGAAAACTTGGCAATAAATCCATGTTCCTATATAATAAACAATTTTTTCCAAACCGTCTGCACCATAAAAGAAGAGACAATTTGGACCTGCATCAATAACTTGCCCTAATTCGTTATAATGGAAATAGGTGTTGTTTGTTCCATCTTCTCCTCTGACAATTTCAACCAGATTATTGTTTTCCCATATCCATCTTTCCAACAAGTGTTTTTCACCTGTATATTCATCAGTTTTGTAGATTTTTGAAATTTTCTTTGTCGGATGATATTGTCCGTCTTCACGCAACACGTTGACTTTCACTGAAACTTCATTTTTCAGGTTTCTGATGTGAATTTTCGTTTCGCCAACGCGTATGGCTGTGATGAGGCCATCGACGCTTACTGTTGCAACATTGTCGTTTTCACAAATGTAGGTGAGTGCCATGTCACATTCGACTTTCAACTGATAGGTTTCGCCAACGTGCATATTGACAACGGTTTCTGTTGTAATGATTTCGTGCTTTACGCAGGAACACAATGTGACAGCGATGAGAATTGCTAATAGATGTAACTTTTTCATGAGTATATGATTTAACTATCTCAATTCCAGCAAAGTAATATTCTCCACGTGTTGTGTGTGCGGGAACATGTCGACGGGCTGAACGGCCATCACCTTGTAGGCTTGGTCGAGCAACTGAAGGTCACGGGCTTGGGTGGCTGGGTTGCAGCTGACATACACGATTTTCTTGGCGCGGATTTTCAGCAACTGCTCCACGACGCTTTCGGCCATGCCGGCGCGCGGCGGGTCGGTGACGATGAAATCGGGGCGACCGTTGACTTCGATGAAATCGTCAGTGAAGACCTTGGCCATATCGCCCGCATAGAAGGTGCAGTTGGTGATGCCGTTGATTTCGGCATTCACCTTGGCGTCCTGAATGGCTTCCTCAACGTACTCAATGCCAACGACTTTCTTTACAAAACGTGAGAAATACTGCGCAATGGTTCCCGTGCCAGTGTAAAGGTCGTACATCAGTTCGTCGCCTTGAACGTTAGCCAAATCGAAAGCTGCGTGATATAACCTTTCGGCCTGATAGACATTGGTTTGGAAGAATGAAACCGGTCCGATGCGGAACTTCAAATCGTCGAAGCCGGGGCGGGGAGAGGCCATTGTTTCAATCAGGTAAGGATCGCCTTTCAGACATTCAAATGGCAAATCGTTGATGACATCGTTGAATTTGTTGTTGATAATCAGCAGCAGGGAAACGATTTGCGGAAACTCCTTTTCCAAAGCCGGCACCAATTCGTTGCGGATGATGGTGCTTTCCTCGTTGATGACGATAATCACCATGAATTCACCCTTCGAATTGCAGCGGATGACGATGTTGCGCATCAGTCCTCCGTGCGCCCTGACGTTGTAGTAGGAAATCTTCCTGTCCATGGTGAATTTCCTGATAAACAGACGGATGTCGTTGGATGGATCGGCTTGCAAGTGGCACTTTTCAATGTCGACGACGCGGTCGAAAAGCGAAGGCAGATGGAATCCCAAACCTTTGCAGCTTTCCTCATCGTGAGTGCCGACGGGCGCGCCATCGGTCAGCCATTTGCGGTTTGAGAAGGCGTATTCCAGTTTATTACGATAGAAAAACTGTTTCTCGCAACCCAAAATCGGACGGATTTCAGGATATTCAATCTTACCGATGCGGTCGAAATTGTCCTTTACCTGCTTCTGCTTGTAATACAGTTGCCACTGATAGTCAAGGTGTTGCCATTTGCAGCCGCCGCAGAGACCGAAATGCTCGCAACGAGGCTCAACGCGCTTGTCGGAAAACTTTTTGAAATTTATGATGCGTCCTTCGAAGAAATTCTTTTTCTTCTTAAACACTTCAATGTCAACGACATCGCCAGGGATGCCGAACGGAATGAACACGACTCTGCCTTCAGGCTTTGCCACCGACATGCCTTCAGAACCGGCATCAACTATGGTGACATCTTCGATATATTCTGGTGCTTTTTTCTTTTTCATGGCGGCAAAATTACGACAAAAAAGCATAACTTTGCACCATTCAACAAACTATAAGGTATGATTTACGATTTCACCTACGAAAATCCTACGAGAATTCATTTCGGCAAGTCGGCGATGAGCCATCTGGCCAAGGAACTCAAAGCATACGGCAAGAATATTTTATTGGTTTATGGCAAGAACTCCATCAAAGTAACTGGCCTTTATGACCAGATAATGAATATTTTACACGAATGTGGCAAGACTGTTTTTGAATTGCCTGGCATAAACTCCAACCCGCGTTATGCGCAAGTTATGGAAGGTGCTCGCATGGTGCGCGAAAACGGCATCGATTTCATCCTTGCCGTGGGTGGCGGTAGTGTCATCGACTGCACGAAAGGCATTTCCGTCACTTCCTATTATGAGGGCGATGCGTGGCAATATTATTGGGTGGAAAACGGCCCAATCGTCAACAAGACCATTCCGTTTGCCGCTGTGTTAACCATGGCAGGAACGGGTTCGGAAATGAATGCTACTTCGGTGATTACCAACGAGGAAAAGAAACTCAAGATAGGCCGTACTTTCCCATTGTGGGAATTGTCGCCTAAGTTTTCCATCATGAATCCCGAACTGACCTACACAGTCCCGAGACGGCAGATGGTCAGCGGCATTTACGATATTTTCTCTCACCTCATGGAACAATATTTCAGTGGCGACGATGATTGTACGACCGATTATCTCACTGAAGGTGTGATGCTTTCGCTCATCAATGCGGCAAGGAAGGCTTTGATTAATCCAGAGGATTACGAAGCAAGAAGCAACATCATGTGGTGCGCCACTATGGGTCTGAACAGGATTTTGGGTCTCTCAAAAACGCAGGACTGGGAAGTGCATAAGATTGAGCATCAAGTTGGTGCCTACACTGATTGCCCGCACGGCATCGGATTAGCCATCATTTCGCCTGCCTATTATCGTTACATCTATAAATATGGTCTGCCGAAATTCATCCGCTTTGCGAAAAATGTCTGGCATGTAGAAGAAAAGGGCAGGAGTGAGGATGAAATCGCCTTGGAAGGCATCAGCCGTTTGGAAACATTCATTAAGGAACTGGGCATCACGCAGACTTTGAGAGACATAGGCGCAACCGAAGAAATGCTTCCATTGATAGCTCAATCGACGGCACCAGGCGGCGGCTACAAGAAAATGAATGCCGAGGATATTATGGTCGTGCTGAGAAAGAGTTATTAGTATGAATTTGTGTAATTGAATAATGGTGGTCGCAATTTTTGCGACAACCACTCAGCATGTTTTTTTCAAATATTTAATATAATACAATATATATGTCATTCTTCGTAAGTCAACCTATGGCCACGGCGCCAACAACGTTTCTGAGCGAAACGCAACAGCATATTTACGAAACCCTACAGCAATTGGGCATTGCCTTTGAGCGTGTCGACACCGATGATGGTTCCACGATGGACGATTGTGTCTTCATTTCCGAAGGCTTGAACTGTCCTGTCGTGAAGACGATTTTCGTCTGCAATCGTCAGCAAACGCGTTTCCATTTATTTGTTACGACTGCCGAAAAACCTTTCGTTACCAAGGATTTCTGTGGCGCATTGGGCATTTCGCGCGTCTCGTTTGCTCCGCAGGAAATGCTGTTGGAAAAGTTGGGCACGCCGATGGGCGCAACGACTCTATTAAGTCTCATCAACGACAAGGAAAACACAATCACAGCCGTCATCGACAAGGATGTTGCCGAGCGCGAAATGTTCGCCTGCACCGACGGCACCAAGACTTGTTTCATGAAACTGAAAATGAGCGACGTGTTTGGAAAATTCCTGCCGTACACGAAGCATGATCCAGTTATTATTACAGTATAAATAGCTCTTTAAAAAATGCCCGGTAAGCCTCAACTTTTTTCTCGAAAGCCAAAGGATAGGCGCGGGAAGATGATGGCAATCGGTACAATCGCAAACCTTCATAACCAGGGATGGCAACCGAACCGCCAACTGCTGGCAATTCGTTGATTTTGAAATAGTCGCAAATTGTCTGTGTGGCTTTTTCGCCCGTTGCGGCTATGGCGTGACATTCGGGAATCTGCCGCAGCAAAGCATGAATGTCAGTTGCTTCCACAATTTCTAAAAACTTATCCGATGCGTTTTCTTTCAGTCGGCGCACGGCTGATGCCGTGTCGTAGAAGGCTATGCCTTTCTCTTTCAGGAAATCCATGATTTCATTTTTCTTGAACGACTTTTTTTTCAGGTCGACGAAATGATTCTTGTCGCCGAAAAACACTTCACCTTCGATGCGCCAGTGGTCGTTGATGAAATTAGGGTAGTAGAAATCCATGCACCAGCGGCTTTTCGACGTTGGAAAACTGCCCATAAACAGCACTTTTGCATTTGATGGCAAAAAGGGTTTAAACGGATGTTGTTCTATTTCAATTGAATCGGTCATTTTGTTTTGTATTAATGGGATGTAAAAATAAGGAAAAAAACATTAAAAAAAAATCATATTGCGAAAATTTGATAATTTTGCACTTAAATTCAGTAAACGATGACACTTTCACTCTTAATCTTTGGTCTTGTAACAGATTCATTATTAGCAGTTTTAGTAGGATTAGTTGGAGCGCGTAGGCGCATTGGCTTCGGCTGGGCCTTTTTGCTTTCGGCTATTTTCACGCCTTTGATTGGCTTAATTTGTTGCCTGATTTCCGACAAATTGCCGCAGGGCGATCGCAAATGGGGCTGTCTCGGCACATTGCTTGGCATCTTGGTCATTGTTGCTATTCTCGGCTTTTGCCTTTCGTTTTTCGCTTTGCTGTAATTGGTGTTGGATGACGAGTGTTGTGTGAAAACTGAAAACCGAAAACTGATAACTGATAACAATCAATACATACTCATGATAAAAAACATCATTTTCGATTTTGGCGGGGTCCTTTTGGATTGGAATCCGCATTACTTGTATGACCCGTATTTTGGCGATGTGGAGAAAGCCGAATGGTTTCTGACCAACATTTGCACCTACCCGTGGAATGCCCAGCATGATGCGGGAAAGCCTGTGGCTGAAGGCACCACTGAACTTGTTGCGCAGTATCCGGAATGGGAAAAGGAAATCAGAATGTATTACGACGAGTTTGAAGAAATGCTCAGTGGGCAAATTACTGATATGGAGGATTATATCAAGGAACTGAAGGGTAGGGGATTCCGCATTTATGGTCTCTCAAATTGGTCGGTTGAGACTTTTGCGATGATTCGTCCGAAATATCCGATTTTGGATTTGATGGAAGACATGGTGATTTCTGGCAAGGAAAAGGTGATGAAACCTGATGCAAAAATCTATCAGATAGCACTCTCTCGTTTTGGCATAAAACCCGAAGAAAGCGTTTTCATCGATGATAATGTGAACAATATCATTGGATGCAAAGCAGCTGGCATTCACGGCATTGTTTTCAAGGATGCCGGACAGTTGAGGTCCGATTTGGAAAAACTGCTTTGATACTCATTCGTATGATTATTTCGGCCGGTGAACAATTTCACTGGCTTTTTTGTTATGCTTCCGAAACAACAAATCAACCAATAAAACCTATCAACTATGAAAAAGAAAATGATTCCTTTTTTCGGCAGCATTCTGCTTTTCGGCATGTTTTCATGCAAACAGACGGAAATTGTAACAAACACAGTTCCTGAACTTGACATTGAGCGTTACATGGGTCCTTGGTTCGAAATCGCCCGTTTTGACCACAGTTTTGAACGCGGCCTCGTAGGTTGCATGGCCAACTACACGCTCCAGTCCGATGGCACGGTGAAAGTGACCAACACGGGCTTCAAGGGAAGTCTTGACGGAAAATACAAGGAGTCGGTGGGTAAGGCCTATCGTCCCGACGACAAGGTGCCGGGCAAACTGAAAGTGTCGTTCTTCATGAATTTCTATTCGGAGTACAACGTGCTGGAACTTTCGCCTGATTACCGTTTTGCTTTAATCGGCAGTAAAACTGACAATTATCTTTGGATTTTGTGTCGCACGCCACAAATGACGCAAGACGAACTCGATTACCTGCTCAAGAGTGCGCAGTCGCGCGGCTACGACACGAGCAAACTCATCTGGGTAGAACACGAAAAGTGAGAAGAAAGTTTACTTAAGGTGTGAAAACAAAAATCCCCGGCTTTTAGTCGGGGATTTTGTGCGTGATCCGGTTGGGATTCGAACCCAAGACCCACAGCTTAGAAGGCTGTTGCTCTATCCAGCTGAGCTACCAGACCATCTCTGTTTGCGGTTGCAAAAATAGACAATTTTTCGATTAGGTCGACGCTTTTTCTCGAAAAAATATCAAAAAAACTTATTGCTGTGGCTTTGGGGTGAATGGCTTGTGTGGCCTTTTGGGCTTTTCGGCCGGTTTTGCTGTTGCTTCCGTCTGCGGACGCGATTTCTTCACCTGAAGCATACTGCCCTGAAATTCAGTTTCATCAGTTTCGACAATAGCTTTGTAGGCCTCATTGTCGTTAGGCATTTCAACAAATCCGTAACACTTTGACCGGCCTGTTTCATGATCCATAATAACCCTGCATGAGGTGACGGTTCCGAACTGTTCGTAAAGGGCTTTTAAATCTTCTGTCGTCGTTTTGAAAGCCAATTTTGCTACAAATATCTTCATGTTTATGAGTTTTAAACGTGCAAATATACTTAAAAATAAATACGTTGCACATTTTTTCGTATTTTTTACAAAAAAAATATTGATTGGAATTGCCGATTTATAATAAATATGTGGAAAATTCATGGAAAACAAGTTCGAGAAACAAAAAAACGGACCGCATTTGCGACCCGTTTTCTTGTGGGGGAAGGTGGACTCGAACCACCGAACTCATCCGAGGACAGATTTACAGTCTGTTGCAATTGCCACTATGCGACTCCCCCAAGATTTTAAAGAACGTCTTCCTTTCGGATTTGACGCTGCAAAAGTACGATTTTTTTCTTTGCATCGACAAAAATTCACGAATAATTTTCGCAATTTTGCAGCACTAAACTTTTTTGATATGAAATACGACTTTGATAAAATAGTGAATCGTGCTGATTCTAACTGTGTTAAGTATGATTTGAGAAAGAATGTCTTTGGTAATCCCGATGTGCTGCCGATGTGGGTGGCCGACATGGATTTTGAAACGCCCGATTTTGCCCGCGATGCCGTGAAACAGCGTGCCGAGCATCCTGTTTATGGTTATCATTTTAAGGATGATGCTTATTTCCAGTCTGTTATCGGTTGGCTGAAACGTCGTCACCAATGGGAAGTGCAGCAGGAATGGATGTTTTTCACGCCAGGTGTGGTCTGCGGTTTCATGATGGCAGTCATGGCATTGACGAAAGAAGGTGATGAGGTCTTGATTCAGTCGCCAGTCTATCCGCCTTTTCATCATGCGGCAGGCAATCATGGTAGGAAACTGGTCTACAATCCATTGATTAAAGGTGAAAACGGCTATGTGATGGATTACGAACTGCTCGAAAAACAAACTCAAACCGCAAAATTGTTGATTTTGTGCAATCCTCACAATCCCGTTGGCCGTTGCTGGACGCGTGATGAATTGACGCGTTTGGGCGAAATATGCATGAAAAACGGTGTCACTGTAATTTCCGATGAAATCCATTGCGATTTGGTGCTGCCAGGTTTCAAGCACACACCTTTTGCCTCTATCAATGAGGATTTTGCGCAGCACAGCATCACTTTCCATGCAGCAAGCAAGACTTTCAATCTGGCTGGTTTGGCAACATCGACCTGCATTGTCCCGAACCCGGAACTTCGCAATTTGGTGAATGGCTACGTTCATTCCATGGAAGCCGATTTGGGCAATATTTTCGGAAAAGTCGCCACACAAGCCGTTATGACACACGGCGATGAATGGTTAGGCCAACTTTTGGATTACATTCAGGGCAATGTCGATTATGTGTCTGATTTTCTGAATAATAATCTGCCAAAGGTGAAATTCTTCAAGCCTCAGGCAACTTACATGATGTGGCTCGATTTCAACGGCTACGGCCTTTCGGAAGAGGAAATGTGGCGCAAAATGACGCAGGAAGCGCAACTCGGTTTCAATCGTGGCAGCGAGTTCGGCAAAGAGGGAACGAATTTCTTCCGCATCAATCTGGCTTGTCCGCGTGCTACGGTAGAAGAATCCATGCGACGGTTGAAAGCGGTTTTTGATTGATTTATAAACAAATAGAACCGCATTGCTGCGGTTCTATTTGTTTAATGCCAATAATCATTATATCACTTCATGGCATGTCTGAAACCATGCACTTTGTTCCAATCGCCGCGCGTGAAATCGGGCACGTCGACGGAATTGCCGCGGTCGCGGCAGCTGGACGAATGGCGGATCGACCAGTCGCCGTTGGCGGCATCGCGTCAAGGATACCGTTGACGAAACGACCAGAGTTAGGAGTGCAGTAATGTTTGGCGAGCTCGATGTACTCGTTGATCGATACGCCTACTGGGATATCGATGAAATGCAAGATCTCAGTCATTGCACAAGACATGACGATCTTGTCCATGAGTCCCATACGCTCAGCCTCCCAGTTAGAAGCTACAGCGTTGATGAGGCGACAGTTGTCATAATACTCCTTGAGCGAGAAGTGATAGAGATCAGCTGCGAACTTGCGGTCAGCCTCCTCGTTGTAGTTGCTCTGCAGGACAACATCGGTGTCTGG
>CALGBV010000403.1 GCA_937884015.1 uncultured Bacteroidales bacterium | reverse complement strand
CTATGACCAGCATAATGGTGTCGTTACGGGGAAATTGACCGAAGTGCAGGAACAGGTCACGGATACGGCTTTCGTTATGGGAACGGGAAACGACTTTACGTTGTATTTCATTGAAAACAAAGGCTATGAGGTGGAAGCAACCAATGCCACCTATCATGTTAGCATGAAGCGCGGCGTTGTGATGAAAGGCCGAGTGACCGATGAAGGCATCCGTGATTTGTATATGGCGGTTGTCATATTGGCGGTTGAGGATGATTCGAATGGAGTCCTTCCGGAATATGAACCGGGAACCTATTTCATTTATAAGGATGGCGATGGCATGGCTTCGCGCCGTTAATTAATAGGAGAATGTGATAATGAAGAAACTGTCAATCATACTTTTACTTGCTTGTTTTGCTCCGATTGCCGTGTTTGCGCAACTGGGCGGAAAGGGAAACTCAA
Source organism: uncultured Bacteroidales bacterium (assembly GCA_937884015.1). Classification (GTDB taxonomy): domain Bacteria; phylum Bacteroidota; class Bacteroidia; order Bacteroidales; family F082; genus Limimorpha. The sequence continues at coordinate 2,736 of CALGBV010000403.1, read as the reverse complement.
ACGTGGTTGCCATTGGCGTGAAGGGTGGACTTAGTTTCCCGCAAATGTATTATTCCGATAGTCATCTGAATGAGTTGCCGCAGCCTTGGCTGAAAGATGCTAATGGTGCGTTCCGAATTCTTCCGATTGGTGGCGTTTTCGTCGATATTCCGCTGGGGAATTTCGTTTCCATCGCTCCCGAAGCAATGTTTGCCCAAAGAGGCACTTCGATGAGTTATCAGCATTATTCGGGTTCGAAGGTCGATTATTCCATCAGTTCAAGATATGTCGATTTGCGTATCCCTGTTGTGGCGCGCCTGAATGTTGTCGATGCTTTTCAGCCTTACGTCGTCGCTGGTCTTGAAGCTGGCTATTTGCTTGGCGGACAGATAACTGAAAAGCGTACGGCACCTTATTCCATTGATACGACCATAAACATTGGAAAAGCCAATATGGCCACTATCCACGCCGGTGCGTTTGCCGGTGTCGGCATAAGGAGCGACATCAATTGCGGTGCCTTTACCTTGATGCTGAAACTTGACGCCACCTATCATCATGGGTTCGTGGATTCGTATTCTTCTATGGAACATGAAGATGCTTCCAATCCAGTGAATATCAATGCCTATAATATTAATGGCGTGCGTTTGCCGCGTGGCTTGGAAGTGTGTTTTAGCCTCGGTGTTCCGTTGAAATTCAATAAGGTGGATGACGCCTGCTCGACTTTCAGCAACAGCAAATACCGTCCAAAGCATCACAAAGGCACTATGTATGGCTTTTAATGCGTAGTTTTCACTATTTTTGCATTTTCAATTGAGTTTGAACATGCAGTTTCTCTATCCATACATGCTTTGGGGATTGTTGGCTTTGGCCATCCCGATTGCCGTTCATCTTTTCAATTTCAGGAAGCACAAACTGGTGTATTTCAGCAATACGGCTTTGCTGAAAACCATACAGCAGGAAAATGCCAAGACACGCAAACTGAAATATTTCATTACTTTGTGCTTGCGCTGCCTTTTCATTGCGGCGTTAGTGTTGGCTTTTGCATTTCCTTTCAAATCTAATGAAAGAATTAAAACCGATGCCGAAGACAACCTGATTGGCATTTATTTAGACAATTCGATGAGCATGAAGTCGCAGTCGGTACGCACAACCTTGTTTGAGGATGCGCGTGAGTCGGCGCGTGATTTGGTGCGGAAACTCAATCCGTCGAACCGTTATGTGCTGATGAGCAACAGCTTTGAAGTTCAAAACGAATATCCGATGAGTCAGGATGAAATGCTCGATCAGCTGGACCGCATGAGTCAGGAAGGCAATCCCGTGGCCATGGGCGAGGTGCTTGAACGTTTCGCAATGTTGCGCAAACAGCATAGTTTCTCATCATCGACATTGTTCGTGTATTCTGACTTCCAAAGAAATACGTTTGACCTTTCGGCAGCAGAAGCAGATTCCTCTTTGCAGATTGTCGCTGTCCCGATGATGCCTGAGTTCCTCTCGAATATCTGCATCGATTCGGTCTGGCTCAGTTCGCCCATTATGCAGACTGGCTTGACCAACGAAATCAATGTGAGGGTGGCGAACCAAGGCGATAAGGCTGTGAAAGGCTTGCCAGTCAGTTTTGTGATGGATGGCCATTCGGTGGCTTCGGCGACAGTGGATGTGGAGAAAAACAGCGAGGCTGATGTCGCCATGCAGTTTTTGGTGGAGCATAATGGCGACCGGAAATGTACGGTTTCTTTGACCGACCATCCCATTGTTTTTGACGACGATTATTATTTTGTGCTTCATGTAAAACCGAGCCTTTCGGTGGTCGAGATAGGGGAGAAGGATAGTCCCTGCGCCTTGCTTTTTGATGATGACGAACAGTTTGACTACGTGCTTATGTCGCCTTCGGGAATCGATTTGAATGTCTTGTCGAAAGCACAGTTCATTATTGTGAACGAGACGGCTGAGTTGAACGAAACCCTGCAACAGACCTTGCTGGATTGTGCCGGCGATGGCGCCAGCGTGGTGATGTTCCCGTGTTCGGAAAATCCGAAAAACAATACCTATTTCTATGAGCAATCGAGCTTGCGCCTTGGCGAACTGGACGAAAATCCGACTTCGACGGAAAACCTTGCCGTTCAGCACGATTTCTTTGCCGACATGATTTTGGATTTGCCTCAAAACGCTGATTTGCCAAAGGCTGCGAAACACATTCGCCTGCAACCGACTGCTCAAACGGATGCCTTGCTCACCTTGCAAAACGGCGATGCCTTGCTGTTGGGCAAGAGCTTGGACAAAGGTCAGGTTTATGCGTTCTCCACTTGCCTCGATACGGTTTGGAGCGATTTGGCCGACAATTCGCTGTTTGTTCCGATGATGGTGAAAATGGCTTTGGTGGGCGGAAAAGTTGGCGACATAGCCTACACTTTGGGAAGAGATAAAATGTTGGCATTGAATGATGTGAGTCTTGAAGGCGACCGCGTTTTCACCTTGCGCAATGTGGAAAATGGTTTCGAGATGATGCCATCTTCAGAACTTCATGCCAATAAGATCAGTCTTTACCTGAACGATGATTTGCCGGAGGCTGGTTTTTACGAATTGTTGCAGAACGATTCGGTGAAAAGCGTTCTTGCCTGGAACGATAACCGCATTGAGTCGCGCATGGATTTTGTCGGCAAACCAGATGTCGAAAAAGCCTTCAGGCAGGCAGGATCTTCGCACTGATGGCAGGTATCGGGCTGATAGTTGAAGGTGCCGAAGATACCGCCGTCCTTC
>CALGBV010000402.1 GCA_937884015.1 uncultured Bacteroidales bacterium | reverse complement strand
GCGCCTTCCTTCCGTCCGATCACGACGGGCGTGCGGCCGTACCTGTCGCGCGCGGCGTAGAGCCGACCGTCTTCCGTCATGACGAGGATGGAGACGGACCCCTTCACCTTCTCCTGCACGTACTTGACGCCCTCGACGATCGACGGCTGCGTCGCGATGAGCGCGCTCACGACCTCCGTCGGACCGACCATCCCCGAGTTCGTCGAATACTGGAGCTGCGCCGAGTTCTTCGTGAAGAGCTCCGCCATCAGTTCCTTCTGGTTGGTGATGAGGCCGACCGTGACGATGCCGAAGGTGCCGAGTACATCATTGTCACCCCTAACAACGACGAGTGGGCACCTTACGCCAACCAACTGAAGGAGTTCCGCACCAAGCAAGGCATTATCACCAAAGTCGTTCGTCTTGACGAAATGCCGGCCAACAGCACCAACGAAATGAAGACTTGGTTCCACAATGCCTATAACACTTGGGAAATTGCTCCAGTAGCCGTCTGCCTCCTTGGTGACCACGGCACCAACATGAACCAATACATTCCAGCCGAAACAGTGCCTCATCCTTACGAAGGCTCCTGCATCACCGACAACCGCTATGCCGACCCAACAGGCGACAATCTGCCAGACATGGTTTTCTCCCGCCTGATTGCACAAAACGCATCCGAACTGCCAGTTTTCGTTGGCAAGCAAATCGAATATGAATACACCAATGTGAACATGGATCCAAGTTTTTACGAACGCCCAATTACCGCATTAGGTTGGCAGACAGAACGTTGGTTCCAACTTTGTTCTGAAGTGTTCGGCGGCTATATGCGCAGCAAGGGCTACGACACCAACCGAATCAACTGCATCTATGACGGCAACCCTGGCTCAATCTGGTCATCGGCTCAAAACACGAACAATGTCGTCAACTATTTCGGTCCTAATGGAACCGGCTACATTCCACAAGCTCCAAACGAACTTGGCGATTGGAACAACGGTTCACCAGGACAGGTCGTCACAGCCATCAACGAAGGCACTTTCTGGCTGCAACACCGCGACCACGGTTTGGAAGAAGGCTGGGGCGAACCTGCCATGCGCAACAACCACGTTGCACAATGCAACAATGTAGGAAAACTTCCTTTCGTCATGTCAATCAACTGCTTGACCGGCAAATTCAACTATAGTTCCGACTGCTTCTGCGAGGCATGGATGCGCCGCACCTACAATGGCGAAAATGCCGGTGCTGTCGGCGTGCTTTGCCCGACCGAAGTTTCCTATTCCTTCGTGAACGATGCCTTCGTATGGGGCGTTTACGATCTTTTCGACAGCGATTTCATGCCGACATACGGCCCATACGCTGCAAAATCCGATAACTGGATGCCTGCTTTCGGCAATGTCGCCGGAAAACATTTCCTGTACCAAACCTCATGGCCTTACAACAATTACGACAAGGACATTACCTACACGATGTTCACCGCCCACTGCGACGCTTTCCTGCGCATCTACACGCAAGTCCCACAACAAATGGAAATCATCCATCCTGAAGTTGTACTTGCCGGTTTAAGTGAAGTCACCGTCACAACCCCTAACGGCTGCACAGTCAGTCTGGTCAAGGAAAATGCAGAAGGCGAATGGGAAATCCTCGCCGTGGCAGAAGGCACTGGCGACCCGATGAACATTGAATTTCCGGCCCAAGTTCCTCCTACCCAGATTCACATTGTGGCAACAGGTCAGAACTACCTGCGCTACGAAGCCGTGATGGACGTCATTCCTGCCGACGGCCCATATATCGTTTTCGACAGCAAGGTCATCAACGATGAAAACGGCAACGGTCAACTCGATTTCGGCGAAACCATCAGCCTTGACATGACGCTGAAGAATGTCGGTTCCGAAAACATGGACGCCTTCACAGCCACCATCAACACCGAATCGTTAGACATCACCTTAATTAATACTACTGCCGAATACAACGGCCTGGCTCCTAACGAAACTCAGACACTTGAAAACGCTTTCACAATGAAAGTCGGCGAAAATGTTCCTGACAACACGAACAATATTTTCACAGTTACCGTTGTAAATGGCGAAAACAACTATGTCAGCACTTTTAGCATGAGAGCTTTTGCTCCCGTGTTCAAAATCAACAACATGAGTATCACCGAAATTGAAGGCAACGGCAACGGACGCCTCGACGCCGGCGAAACCGCTCAACTTAATTTCACCTTTGAAAACAAAGGCCATGCAGATGCCGCACGCACATACGCCTTTATGGACATGTTGTCGCCTTACATCACATTAGAAGAAGACGAAATCGTATTTGAAACTGTAGCCGCAGACGAAACCTTGACCGCCACCTACAACATCACCATCAGTGAGGAAACGCCAATGGGTTACACTTGCCCTATCAATTTCAGAGTGATTTCAAATAACAATGGCGACGTCAAAGACTTCACCGTCGTGGTTGGCCTTACCATCGAAGACTTTGAAACCAATGAATTTAGCGAAGACTGGACCAACGACACGCAAAAACCATGGCGTTTCGTCAACGAAGATCCTTACGAAGGCGAATACTGCGTGCGTTCGGGAAGCATCTCCAACAACGGCAACACCCAATTGATCCTCACACACGAAGCCGGAAGCGATGATGTAATATCTTTCTACTACAAGGTTTCATCAGAACAAAATTACGACAAGATGCATTTCTACATCGACAACCAGGAAAAAGGCACATGGTCGGGCAACGTTGGCTGGACTTTGGCAAGTTATCCTGTCAGTGCCGGCACACATACCTACAAGTGGACTTATACCAAAGACACAAGCGTCAGCAACGGCAGCGACTGCTGTTGGATTGACTACATTTCGTTGCCTTCGCCAAAGGTCATGGCTGGCACCGCAGGTCCTGACGTGGCAACCTGTGAAGGCAGCGATGCCCAAATCATCGGTTACGCCATTTATCACGACAACCTGACATGGACAACTGCTGGCGATGGCACTTTCGATGACGCACACATTGCCATGCCGCTCTACACACCTGGTCCTCAAGACCTTGAAGTCAGAAGCGTGGTGCTTTCCGTCACCATCAACGGTCAAGGCGAGACCATCACCGATGACATGACAGTGACTATCACTGAAAACGTGGAAATTAACAACGCACTTGCCGACTATTATTATTGCGCCGTCAGCGAGCCGCAAGAAATTGGCGTTGAAGTCAGTGGCGACTACACATCCTTCACTTGGAGTACTTCAGGTGACGGAACATTTGAAAACGAATCCGAGCTCTCAACGACTTATACACCAGGTCCTCAAGATATTGAAAACGGCACCACTTTGACCGCTATTGCAATATCGGAAGGCTGTGGTCCTGTGGCTTACGACTATCCGTTTGAGATGAACCCGATGCCGGAAATGACTTTAAGCAGCGAGACGATAGAAATCTGCGAAGGCGAAAATGCCCTCATGGACTTCACCATGACAGGCTCGGCCGGAACAACGGGAGCTTTGCCTGAATTCACCTTTGGATTACAAGGCACAACGAATAATGCCCATTCTGGCGCCAACACACTTGACTTAGGTGTACTTGAAGTAGGAACGCATGAATTCAGCATT
>CALGBV010000401.1 GCA_937884015.1 uncultured Bacteroidales bacterium | reverse complement strand
TATCGTGTGCTTTTCGACATGAAGAAAGACATCACCGAATTGCGCAACACCGTCAACAATTTGATGAATGGCCATCAACCGGAACAGAGTTATGTTCCTGCTTCGCAGGTGGCTTACGTTAGCGAAACGGGAACCGTCGTGACACATGTTGAAAAAAAGAAGCCGGAATATATTGAACAGGAGGATTTCACGGAAATAATTTCCACCGAGGAACCAGCACAGCCAAAACCCGATAACCTTTCCTTGATTCAGAATGAAAAAGATATGATTATCAGAGCTTTGGATAAATACAAAGGCCATCGCAAGGAAGCCGCCAAGGAATTGGGCATCAGCGAACGGACACTTTACAGAAAGATTAAGGAATATCAAATTGAATCATAAAAAGGAGGTCAAATGCAATACAAACATTTGAAAATTAGCGTTTTGCTTGCCATGCTGCTTGTGTCGTTCGGATTGCGTGCGCAAGTCAGCATGAACGCTGCAGGTGGCAATGCCGCAGGCGATGGAGGCTCGGTGAGTTATTCCGTCGGCCAAATGGTTTTCTCCGCCAATGCAGGGGCAAACGGCTCTGTGACGCAAGGCGTGCAGCAACCATACGAAATTTCGGTTTTATCAGTTGCAGAAAACGCCGAAAACATCAATCTGTCGGTCTACCCAAATCCTTCAACGGATTATCTCTACCTGACATCATCGGATGAAATTTCCGATTTGTCATATCAGTTGTTTGACATGAATGGAAGACTTCTAAAGTCAGAAAAAATCACTGAAAATCAAACGAATATCGATATGCAAGGTTTGGTTTCAGCGACTTATTTCGTGAAAGTCAACCAAGGAAATAAAACAGTGAAAACATTTAAAATCATTAAAAGATAAGTCAATATGAAAAGAATACTATCAGTTTTGGCACTTGTCCTCGTGGCAATGCAGGTTTTTGCCCAGGCACCTCAGAAAATGAGCTATCAGGCCGTCATTCGCAATAGTGCAAATGAATTGGTCGTCAATACGCAAATTGGAATGCAAATCAGCATCCTGCAAGGTTCGGCAAACGGAACGGCAGTTTATGTTGAAACCCAAACCCCAACCACCAACGGTAATGGTTTGGCAAGCCTTGAAATCGGCGCAGGTACTGTCGTTTCTGGCAATTTTGCAAACATCAATTGGGCCAATGGTCCTTATTTTGTGAAGACGGAAACCGCCGTTGAAGCACCTTTGAACAACTACACCATTTCGGGCACAAGCCAATTGCTGAGCGTTCCTTACGCTTTGTATGCTGGCAATGTCCCATCGGGCGACCATTCCGGCGACATGCAGTATTGGAATGGTTCACAGTGGGTTATCATTCCTGCTGGCAGCGATGGCGCAACTTTGACAATGGTCAATGGCGTTCCTTCATGGGTCGGTGGTTCTGGTAATGTTACCACGGTCATCAATCCAATCACAGGTGCCGAATGGATGGACCGCAATCTCGGTGCTTCGCAAGTGGCAACCAGCATTGATGATTTGAGTTCATACGGCTATTTGTACCAATGGGGTCGCGGCAACGATGGCCATCAGGACAGAGGTTCATTCTGCACTACCACTTTGAGCGATGGCGACAACCCTGGTCACAGCTTTTTCATTCTGACAACCTCCAGCCCTCACGATTGGCGCAGCACGCAGAACGATGACCTTTGGCAAGGTGTCAACGGCATCAACAACCCATGCCCGGCAGGTTTCCGTGTTCCTACCGAAGCCGAATGGACTGCCGAGCGTGACACTTGGAGCAGCATGGATTTGAACGGTGCTTTTACATCGGTGCTCAAACTGCCTTGCGCCGGTGGCCGCCACTATTCCGAGGCTAACAATGGCGCTTTCGTTCTTCCTGGCAGCAATGGTTTTTATTGGACCAGCACCGTCGACGGCACCAAGGCTTCGCGCCTGAATTTCGATGCCGCTCATGCTGAGTTCTATTCACCATACCGCGCTTACGGTTATTCCGTGCGCTGCATTAAGGATTGATATGTTTTTCTT
>CALGBV010000400.1 GCA_937884015.1 uncultured Bacteroidales bacterium | reverse complement strand
TGCTGTTTGAGTTCAATGGCGCGTATGTGTTCCGCAATACCACAAGGGAGAAATACGATTATTTTGTCCATCCCGACCACAATCAAAGCCAGACTTATTTCTATGTGTATGAAAATGATACGACACATGAAAAACATTTGTTAGGCAGATTCGTTGATGAAGAAAACATGATGGTTTGTCAGGAATATTATAACGAAATAATTGCAGCATATTATGACGCGGTGAAACCTGTCGCAAATGTGATTGAAGCAGGAATGTGGGATGGAAATTTGAAAAAGCTTATGGAAACCCCAAAACTTGACCGATTGATTGGCTGGTATTGCAACATTCAGGCAACCGAATATCACACAACGGCCTTGAAATTCGATGATTTCCTGCAATTCATCGATTTGGAGAAATACAGAATCATCGAAATCGGGAAGAAGTTTGAATTGAAATCGAAGCGCGACTTGAAAATCGTGTCGAATGAAAAATACTTTGAAAACCAATTCCTTCAGGATGAAGTACAAGGCAAGACCTACGGCCTTTTCCAAAAGGATGGCATCAGTTTTGTCGCTTTGTACAATCCCGAAACGGGCAGCCTCGGTGGAATCCGGAAAGCCAGCAACTCCATCTACCCCGATGTCTTCAAGATAAACGGCGGCTATGCTTACAGCGTGCATTTCGACAAAGAAAGGCAAATTGGAATTATGAATAGGATTAAACTAAACTAATAGAATATGAGAAAAATAACTGTTTTCTTTTGCCCATTACTAATGTTGGCGCTGCTGTTTTTTGCTGCTTGTCGTGATAATCAAATGAAGCGCAATTTTGGTGTAAGTTTTAATCCGGAAACGGATAGTATTTATCGTGTAAAGCCGATGCCATCGTGGACACCTACGGCTTTTGATGGTCAGGGACGGCTGTTTTATTTGTGCAAGACTTGGGGCTTTGCCACTTATTACCGAAATGGGACTGAGTGTAAGAATCATATTGACAGCCTGTTGTTCAAGTGTTTGGATGAATTGCAATCGCATCCCGATATGGATAAGGCGACTTTCAACGGTTTCTTGTCCGATATGTTGCTGCCAGTTTGCGTTGATACGGCTGAATACGATAGTCTGGAATTCGATATGAAAGACTATTCACTCATCACAAATGATTGGATGACCGATACCGTTTATTTGGATAAAGAAGTGAGACATTTGTTGGCGAATGTTTTCAATGATTATCGCGGATTCTGTTATGAGGCTCGTAATTCTTCAATCGGGCAAGTGCGGAGACCTAAGAAAACACAATATGATGACATTCAGAATGTTTCGGTGCGGCTTTTCGGACTTTTCGATTATTGGAATTTCATCAATTACTTTAATCCAAATAAAAACTTCATGGATGGAAATTGGGATTCGGTGCTGTATGTGTCGATTCCCGATTTCGTTTCGGCAAATGATGAAATCAGTTACAGGAAAGCCATTTATCGGTTGGTCAACCATTTGCGCGACACGCACGCTTCGTTTCCTGCCACGGTCGATACCTTGCTCTTTGGCTCATATCGCCCTGATTTTACGATGAAAATGATTGATGAAACGTTGATTGTCAGCAGCATTCGTGATGAAGAAAACAATGCTGACGGTTTCCGTATTGGCGATGTGGTTTTGCAAGTCGACGGAATGGATGCTCGCCATTTATACGATAGTTTGCAGCAATATGTCTGTGGAGGAAATTATTGGTCGAATCAAAGGCTGGTGTGCAATGCCGTGCTTTCGCGACAGGAAAAGACAACGCAATTCACGATTCTTAGAGACAAGGATACGCTTTTGATTGAATCACACAATGAAACTTCGATGGGTCTTTACGAAAAAAACATGAATTTGCTGAAAATGAAAGAGAAAGAACAGTTATGGAAATGGATTGACGAGGATGTCGCCTATCTTGACATGGCATCGCTGACGCATAGGAATTTCAAGAAAAACTATTCGGCGATAAGTCGTGCGGCTGCCATTATCCTTGATTTGCGCAATTATCCGGATGATTATGTCGTTTTGGATATTGCAAGGAATTTTGTCCCTGAAAAATCATATTTTGCATATATCGTTTACCCTGACGTGCATTGGCCTGGCAAACTGCGATATGGCTTGTCATCAAATCTCATTGGGTCAAAGGATTGCTACAAAGGCAAACTGATAGTGCTTGTCGATGAAAATACGCAGAGCTATTCGGAATATCTTACGATGATGTTGCAGGCGAATCCGAATACGGTAGTGGTTGGCAGTCCATCGTCAGGTGCTGATGGGAATATTGATTATTTCGTTTTCCCTGGAGACGTAATAACGATTTTTACATCATTGGGTGTAGTTTATCCTGATTTGTCGCCAACGCAACGGACAGGTGTTCACATTGATTATCAAGTTGAACCGACCCTTTCAAGCATTAGGGAAAAGAGAGATGTGATTTTGGAAAAAGGCATAGAGATAGCGTGCCTCTATGCGCCAATCAATCCTTGATGAACTAAAATGAAAAACACAAACATTTCCGTATTTTTGGACTTTTAGCATAAAAACATTTTGGTAATTGAGATAAACGCATTGCTTTTGCACTGGAAATCAAGTGCATTGAAGCAAGACGGACAAACGCTTCTCGTTTCCGTTTATTTGACATCGTTTTTGTAATGTCTTTTTCTTGTATTTGATTTTGTGTAAAATATTGATTTGTAATAAGTAATATAAAATCAAGTGCTTC
>CALGBV010000399.1 GCA_937884015.1 uncultured Bacteroidales bacterium | reverse complement strand
GTAGAGACGCGATTTATCGCGTCTCCGCCACCAATCCGTTCCTATACGGCAAAACGAAATGGAAGGGCGACCCTCAACAGGGCCGCCCTTCTTTGTCTTTTTCAAACACGAATTACCATTAATTATCCACGAATTGTCCATTAATTTTGGCCTAAGGTCAGGATTTTTTGGAACGTAAAGACGCATGGCCGTGCGTCTCTACATGCCAACGGATTGTGACACGGCAAAAATCTTGTCTATTATATCCACATTCTGTTTGTCCGGCAACAATGATAACTTGACCTTCCCATTTCTTCTTCATAATGGTTTAGGCTTGTCGGGGGACAAAGATAGGAGGACGATTGCTGCAACGATAAAAGGGGAAAATGAAATGGTTATGAAAAAGGCCAGCCCGTCAGGGCCAGCCTTTATTATTTAAACCTTTTGAAACCTACTATCATTCCAACCGCTATGGCGGCAACCCCTGCCAGCCACACCCATTCAGGGGGCTTCTCTCTTCGCTTTATGGTTTGTTCGTCGGCTTTTTCAAAACTGTCCGTCATGTGTATCGTATCCGTGGAGGCATCCAGTTCGCGCCCGGTGACTGTGTGATTCGTTTCACTGCTGATGATGGCCTTAGTGGCCTTTACTTTCACCTGTGGCGAAGGGCTGTCGTCCACGACGATTTCCACGCTGTCGAAGACGATGTTGAGGCGGGAGGCGAGGCTGTCGCTGAGGGCGATGGCCGTGAGGCGGCGCTGCGCGAGCGACATCTCCTGTGTCTGGCTTTCCCGTTTCGTGTGTCGGCGCACCAGGGCGCAGCTCTCAAAATTCAGTACGCACATCGAAACAAGGATTGCCTTTTTCACAAAACTTTCAAATATTACGTAGCTGAATGCAGAGCCATGTTTACATGAGCTATGCTGAGGCAAGCAATATTCAGTGAAACTAAAACTTTTCCAAAACATTCTTTTAGGTCGGTATCGGCGCTCAACCGGGCCGCCGATGGAAGCAAGTCGGTTGGTTGCTTCCTTTTCCATTAGAAGGTTTTGCCTTTGTTTTGCGTGTTTTGTGAAATTCCTCTTGCATATCGAAACAAGGGCAAACCTTATTGGCATATTCGTTATGGCCAGACGAGGCGGTCGGTGGCGTCGCTCATGATGAGCCTGGTGTTGTCGTTCCAGCTGAGGTGCAGCGTGCGCCCCTCGAGAGTGAAGGCGCCGCCTTCCATGGCGCAGAGCGGTCCCTGGGTGAGCACCATCTTCGAGGCGTCGATGCCGACCTTGCCGCCTTCGGCGGTGCAGGCCTGGCGGATGCTGCTGCTGAAAGCAGCCCTCGACAAGTCCTTGACGGGGAAGGCGCGGAAATATTCTTTCAGCGGCGTGAGCCATTGCTGCATGGCGGTGAACTTGGCCTGCTGCAGCAGCTGGGCAGGGCTTTGCGGTTTCTTTTGCTTCGGGGCGAGTGTGCGCACGCACTGCTGTCCGTCCCTGACGTAGTAGACCAGATGGCCTACGCGGCCTATGACAAGGCCATTCATTATTTTTGCCATTGTAGTAAGGTTTTAGTGAATAATTGCGTTAAGGGACTCTTATGCGCTACATGATTCCCACCCGGGCGGGTGGCAGCAAAAACCGGCATCCCGATGACTGGCTTTGCCGATGCAAAGATAATGAAAACAACTGACATGGGCAATGCCAAGGCCGTGTTTTTTGCACACCGTCCGGCATTTTTTTGAGTGTTTTCTCCGATGCGCAGCGAAGCGGAGTGGGAGGGAAGCGGCAGGTGGCTGGATGCGGAGGCAGCCTTGGTACGGCCTTGGTATAGCCTTGGCAGGAGGAAGGCAGAAAAAAATCAAAAAATCATTTTTCAAAAAATCACAAATTCGTTTTTCAATGATTTTGCTGCCTGCTGCTCTTTGCTGGCTATATATACCTAATTAATAATATATTATTAATTATAATATTATAAGGTGAAGAAATAGCAGATAGGGTCGTTTAATGTTGAAATCGGAATTTGTGATTTATGATTTTTGATTTTTTGAAAAAATAAAATATTGCTATTTTATTGTAAATTAAATGATTGAATAAAAAATGCCGTATTGTTTTTTCATAACTAAGTTGAAAAATGACTTGTTGGCAAATTCCATCATCTCAGGCCGATGAAATCGCTCAGAGGACGGATTTTTGCGCGGTAGGTGTTGAGGCGTTGGCGCAAATCGATGTCTTTTGCAAAAGGAATCACCTTGCTGTTGTCGAAAAGGAGGACGATGTAGTAGGGTGCGTGTTCGGGCGAGAAGCCGTGCTGTTCGAGGGTCTCGCGCGTCCAGATTTGGAAACAGCCTTTGGTTTTGAGGCGGAACATGCTGGCGTTGTTACCTCCTGTGTGCAGCACGAGGTAGTTCATGCGTTCGAAACCCGGTGTGACTTGCAGCGAGCCTTGCGAATCGCCGGCGCGCAGGTAGCAGATGCCTTTTTCAATCATCAGCAGGCGCAGGTCTTTGCGGGCGTGGTTGACTAGGACGGTAGTCTCTTCGGGATTTTCCTTCATTTTGCGAAGCATTTTGGCGGCAGTCTTCGGGTCTTCGATTTCGTTGCGGCGGCGTTGGCCCAGCTGAAGGTATTCCTCGCTTTGGTCGATGCCGGTGAAATTGCGGCCGAGCAGGTTGGCGGCGATGCCTGTGGTGCAGCTCCCGGCGAAAGGATCGAGGATGTGGTCGCCTTCGCGGGTGCAGGCCAGAATGATGCGGTAGAGCAGGTGCAGGGGTTTCTGAGTGGGGTGCTTGCCGCAGCGTTTCTCCCAAAGGCCCACCGAGGGAAGACGCCATACGTCGGGCATGTGACGCCCGCCGTTGAGGGATTTGAGCAAATCGTAATTGAAAAAATGTCCTTTCTCTTTGCATTTCCTAGCCCAAATGAGGTATTCGGCAGAAAAGTTGAAGCGTTGTTTTGTGAAAGTTACAGGCGGGTCGGATTTTTGCCAGACGATAATGTTGAGGATTTTGAAATCTAATTCATCGAGGCAACGTGCCACTTGGAAAATGTTGTGATAGGTTCCTGAGATCCATATAGTTCCGTTGTCTTTGAGCGTGTCGCGGCAAGGTTTCAGCCAGCGCATGTTGAAATCGTAAATTTCCTGTTGTGAAGTCATGGTGTCCCATTCGCCTTTGTCGAAGGTTCTGACATAACCGCTGCGTGTGGTGATGGTAAAGCCTTTGGATAAAAAATAAGGCGGGTCGGCAAAGACCATGTCGAACTGCTGTTTTAGTTGCGGCATGATGGTAGTACAGTCGCCTTGATGGAGATGGAATGGAAGCCGAGAAATTTGGTGTTCCATGATTTTATGCTAACGGTTCGTAACGATATGTGTTTATCTTTTCAGAAAAATCGTCTGGCGATAGTCTCTTAAGCAATGATACGATTTCGTCGAAATTCAATCCGAGGTCTTTTATCGTATCACTTTCGTCGAACAGACCAATTGTTTTGTCGATAGTTATTGAAGCAATGTTGGCATTGTCAGTTATGGCTTTGAATCTAAAGAATTCAATAACATCAGAGTGAACGACAGGAGCTATCATCATTACGCGATAAGGAACCTCATATTTTTGTTCTTCACTTTTCATGTGTCTCACTATGTTTGCCGTTTCACTGTTTAATTGTTGACTTTTGCTAGTAATCATTGTCGGTTCAAGGATATAAGAAGCATTGCTGTTGTGGAAAATGATGTCTCCTTTTCCTCCTGGAGCACAATGAAGGGGAATTCCGTCTTCATCGTAAATGATGTTTGAAATCAGGCCTTTTAATCCATATTTCTTGCCGAAATATAAAGCCAACAAGTATTCTAATCTTAAAGGTTCTGAAATTGAATCCAATTCAGATTTCTTGTCAAGATGATTAGCAAGTATTAATAGTTCTCTGCTGATGAAAGAAAAATCGTATTTATCAACGGCTTTCTGTAGAGACTTTGAATAGAATTGCCGGTCAAGGAACTCTTCTTTTTCTTCTAACGAATAAGATTCGTTCAATGTGATTCCAAGGATTTTTGTTTTTTCATTAACGATTTTTTCCCTAAGTGTAAGATTGTTTTCCCATGGGATAATTTGGTTGTTTAAGAAATCGTAATAATCTTTGGTGGAGCAGAAATCTTCAAATTTGTAATCTCTGTATGCTGCTAGAATAGTCTCGACTTTTGCTCTGTTATAGTTGGAAAAGTCAATATAGCGGTAGGAGAAAGAACCTCTTCGAACAACTAATCCTGTCATTTCAAATTTGCGTAACACTTCGTCAGGATAATCGTTTATCACATGTTTGAAGTCCATGGGAAGAATGTCTTCATTTTCAAGATAACTTTCTAGAAAGTGTTTGTTCGCTTCAAATCTGAATTGCTTGCGGTATTCGATGATTTTATCTGCGCATGATAGATAGTCACAGTCTTTCATGGTTAGGACAAAAGCCCCGAATTCATGGAATAAAAGTCCTTTACCAATGTTTCTTCTGTTCATTTTTTCCCATCTTCTGTTCACTTCATCAATGACAAACAATGTGTTTAGAAAGGGACGTGATTCGTTGAATATTGAAGACCTTATTATACTTTTTGCATGAGTGCCTAACATTGCTTTAGTATATACGATTGTCGGGTCTTTTATGTTGTCAATCAGTTCCTTGCCAAGTGGTGTAAGCGTGATTTTGGGGGTTCTGGTTGGATTTTCAAACATGAGGAAACCTTGGTCTTTAAGGGCTCTAAGTTGTGTCATAACCCTTCCTGCATCTCCACAAGCCTGAGGATTGTTGCGTATGGCACTTTTAATTTCCTCCATGGTTAATTCTTCGCCGTTTTCCCATTTCATGCGAATGGAGTCAGGAACATTTGAAAGGTGGTAAGTGCCATTTCTAACCAGTTCGTAATAATATTTGAGTTTTGTGTATTCGTTGAAAACCATTCCGTTGAAAGGTTCGAATACTTGAAGGAATTCCCTGTTCCTTTTGGGATTTCGTATTGTCGTGTTGAAGCAAAACACTTTATAACCAGAACGATTGCCTGCTGTTCCCATGTTGTTTTTGTTTAGTAATTGGTTATTAAGACTTCTATTGAATCCGTCACATTCTTTTTTTGGTAGTTGGCATTCCTATATTGCCGTTTCAAAAGATGAGTGTTGTATTTTTTTGCCCATTCTTTTAGCGGGAGATTTTCTTTTCCATTAGAGAGCATTACATTCGACATTGCGAAAAGTGAATTTCGGGCGTGCAAACCATCAATTAAGGAAAACAATTGTTCATCATCTTGTGACGACCAAGTACTGTTATATGGAGCTGTTGTGATTGAATATGGAGGGTCGAAGTAATAAAATGCTTCTGTGTCTTGATATAGTCTTTTGTCGGTAAAATCAAGGGCAGAGAAGGAAATATCTTTTGCTTTGATTCCATCAACAAAGGAAATCATATTGTTATAAATGGAATTTGAAAAATCCACCTTTCCTACAGGAACATTAAAGATGCCATCCGCATTAAAACGCAAGTAATGGTTAAATCCGTAAATCAATAATGCAACAAGTTTTCTAATGTCTTTATCTTTGTTATAATCATCTTTGAGTTTGTTGTAACCTTGTTTGTTGTATAAAGACAGCCCTTCGTGTTTATGTTCTATGTAGAAACCTTTGGGTTTGGTTCTTGAATAGGTCAAACCATATTGGGCAATGATTGTTTCCATATCGGCAATAATGCTTTTTGAACATTGTCCGTAGAAATATTTTAGGACTTGTATTGTGAATGGATTGTTGTCGTTGCAATATATATTGACACATGATGCATTTGCTCCAACAACACCACTTCCACAAAACACATCTACCATTGAATTGTAGTTATTGGGGAACAAGGGAATGATTTCCTTCAAAAGTTTGTTCTTGTTTCCGGGATAGCTTATCGGATTGATCAACATAGTCTTGACAATGCTTTTTCGTAGTATTCGGTCTCGATTTCACTTCCAATAAAACTTCTATTGAGTTGCTTGCAAGCCACAGCGGTTGTTCCTGACCCGAAAAAAGGGTCAAATATGCAGTCGCCCTCGTTTGAGTGTATCTTTATCAGTTCAGAAAAAACCTCAAGACTTTTCTGAGTAGGATGCAGCCTTTTGTTCTTGCCAAGAATGACTCCTGATTTAAATACTGGTCTAATGTA
The DNA here is from genome assembly GCA_937884015.1 of uncultured Bacteroidales bacterium. GTDB lineage: Bacteria > Bacteroidota > Bacteroidia > Bacteroidales > F082 > Limimorpha. Next base: position 10,165 of record CALGBV010000399.1, on the reverse strand, counting down.
TGGCAGGTCAACAGGCTTGTTGAAAGTCCATTTCTTTTTTCCTTTTACAGCCCATAGAGCCACTTCAATATCCATTACATATCGACTATTTACATTTCTTGGCATGGGATTGCTCTTCTCCCATCTTATCAAGTCTTTGATTAGGAATCCATTGGATTCAAGTGTCTCGACAAGATATGAAAGGTTTTTCCAATCATTGAATATGATGATAGATCCTCCTTCTTTCACTAAAGGAGCACAGAGACTAATCCATTCCTTTTGGTTGAAATTGTAATCCCATTCGCCATAATCCATGCCAGCTCTACCCATGTTGGAAAAGCCAAGTTGGTGAGTCCTGCTCACGCAATATGGTGGGTCAGTCAGAATAAGGTCGACAGAGCTCTTGTTATCGACCATTTTTGCAACTAATTCTTTGTAGTCACAATTATAAAGATTGATACTAGATATTGTTTTTCCCATATCCTACGCTTTGTTAGCGTGAACTGATTTCATCGGAAAGGCGAAGCGGGTCAGTGCAAAAAAAGCGTGGACGAAATCTTATCCACGCTCTGGGCACTTGGCCTCGCCCTCTACTAGATAAGTCCCGCCCACGCTATTGCGTAGGCGTTTACTGAACTTATCCGGAAGTAGAATTCATCAAACGGCCAAGTTTTCAGAGCATTCCGAATAAATAGCAAACGCTATGGTTAATAATTATATGTCAGTCAATTAGATTTTGTCTTTCGTTTGTCGTGTTTTGATTTTGTTATGATTTTGTGTTGATGTATTTTTAATTGGGTTTATATTTCGGGTTTTTGCAATCTCTTTCTTCTTGATTTTCAATTTTCAGCAAAGACCTAATGTGCGACCATGTGAGATTCTGCACACGCGTGTGCAGAATCGTGTCGTCGTCGTATTTGGGGAAGACAAGGAAAAACTGTTTGAAATACCAAAGGTTGCGAGTGCCAAAGCCTTTGCCATAGGCATTTGTCAATTCCTGTGATAGCATATCGATGATTTGCTTTCCATAGTCGGCGCGGTCGTTCCCATGTTGCTCCTCTTTCACGATGCGTTCGCCGATATGCCAGTAAGTCTCTATCATCACCGCATTGACCGAGGCATAGGCTTGCAGCCGTCCGCGCTCCACAATCTGCTTGATGTCGGCAATGAACTGGAAACTGCTGTCGTCATGAATTATGTTGTTATCGTTTTCCATTGGGTTATCCGTCTTTCGTGTCACTAGCAAACGCTATGGTTAATTATATGTCAGTTAAATGAGTGTTTTTTTGTTAATTGATTGGTTGTTAATGAAATGTTTTATTTATCATTCAAGTTTTCTTCGATTTCCTGTATTGTCGGTATCATTCCCTCAACTTTACTTGGATACAGCTTTTCTAATTCAAAATCTGATATTCCTAATGGTTGGCTGCTTGACTCCAGCGCATATTGAGCTAATAGTTTGTCCTTGCTTTTGCAAATGAGTAATCCGATTGTAGGGTTGTCGTCGTCTCGTTTTACGATATGGTTCACCGATGCAACATAGCCACCTAATTGTCCGACATCCTGAAAATCGAAATCGCCCATCTTCACCTCGATGACGATATAACACCTAAGATTCAGATGATAAAAGAGAAGGTCTATGAATTTTTCCTTCTGCCCGATTTGCAAACGGTATTCCTTGCCAACGTATGCAAACCCCGTTCCCAATTCAATCAGGAAATCTGTGATGTTTTTCAACAGTTGGGATTTGAATCGAGCTTCGTTGTATTTCCCTGTAATGCCGGCAAATGCAAAATTATACGGGTCTTTGGTGATTTCTTGGGCAAGGTCGCTCATGGGTTCGGGCAAGGTCGCCTTGAAATTGGTTAAGGCTTTTCCTTCTCTTTCGTACAGACCAGTGTCAATCCAGTTAAGAAGCATTGCACGGCTCCAACCGTTTTCAATGGTTTTCCTGACAAAAAACAAAGCCTTGCAGACATCGCCTTTCGCATAATCCATAATCACGCAATGATGTCCCCAAGGAATTTGGAAAACTCCAACAAGTTGTTGGAATTTTTCCGAACGGTCTATCTCTCCAAGCAAACTCAGCCTGTCTAAACCATTTAATTCGCTCAACGGCTCCATCCCGATTTTTCCAACAGCTTGTTGGAAAACTGTTCCAACATGATTATAAAGCTGATAAAACTTTTTGCAATAGTAAATGTTCGATTTCGACAAACCATCGACACCAGGTAACGCCAAACGTAAATCCTTGCTGAGTTGCATTATTACACTTTCGCCCCACCGTTCTTCAACGTGCATTTCCACAAGGTCGCGTCCCAGAAGCCAATTAAAGAATAACTTTTCGGAATTGACCTTTACAGCAGCCTTAATCTGACTGTTCCTATACCGAACGGCCAAAGCTTTAACCCATTCCTGATACTCTTTATCTAATATGTTGATGCTTTTGTTCATTTGCTCCCAACGCTATGGTTAATAATTATATGTCAGTCGGTTGACTTGCCGGCATATGGTATTTGTCGCCTTTGTTCGCTCAACAAAAATAGAAATAATTCATTTATGATGGCTTTTTTTTAGCGGCATCCGGAAAATTTGTAAATTGCACATCCTAAATGATACCTCGATATGACCCAGAATGAAGCTGTTTATGAAGCACTTAAGGAGTTGGGCGGACGTTCGACCAACAAACTGATTTACAAGCATGCCTTGCCCAAAGCCGATTTCTCTAATGCGAAGACACCGAAGAATACAATCCGCACCATCTTGCAGCGTCATCCGATGATACAGAAAGCCGTGGGTAAGCCGGCAGGGTGGTGGGAACTGTGCAGCTACAACGAGGAACGCGAACAGCTGAAGGCCGAAATCGCCCAACGCGATGCCACTATTGCTGCGCTCATGGAACGTTTTTCGGTGAAAAACTGCGTCACATTGGAACAAATCGAGGCAAAGCTCATGGCACTGCCCGACTGGCAGACGGTGGATAAACGCATCGACAACCTGAGACTTTCCGGAATGTTCGGTGAGACTGATTTGGCAAGGGTGGAAGCCAATGTGATGAAAGCGTTCAAGGCCATGCAGACGGGTGCCATGAAAGGCGTCACCATCAACCAGGACAACAGCAACTGCAACATTTTCACGGGCAATGTCAACGGTGCCCAGTTCCAGCAACCTTTGAATCCAATGCAATAGACTTATGGATGAAGAAAAGAAGCCTACGGTAATTCTGCATCAGGAGAATCACAACTGCAATATCTTCCAAGGCAATATCTTTGGTGGTGTGTTCCCATTGCCTGGCAGCACGGTGAATTATTGTCAGGGAGGTGAAAGAAATGAAAATCTACAGGCATCCGCAAGTGAAGATTCCTTGAGCAGAGAGGACCGCATCTGCCATTGCGTGGAGCGGCTCATCAACGAGGATGTCATCCGGAAAAAGGGAGACTTGGCCGCCATTCGGCAGGTGCTGTTGGATAAAGGGTATTATGGTGACATACAGACGACAAAATTCGTGCAACTGCTGAAAAAGGGCTGTTCCGCGAAAGTCCATGACATGTTGCCGAGTGACAGCTTGCTGCGTAAAGTCATCATTTCAGGGAAATATCCCGAATGGCGCATCACCGATGGCCAACCCGACGAAACCGCCCGCCTTGTCGAAGTCGCAAGGAGATTTCTGATGGTTTTTGAATGAATGAGATTCCCGACCTGGCGGGAAATGAAAAAGAATCAAAAAAAGCATCCATATTCAAAAAACGGTTTTTTTTCAGTTAAGATTTTCAGAGAGATTTTCAGTTGGGATTTTGAGGGCTTTGCCCGACCCATAGGAAAGGAATCGTAGAAACATTTTCAGAGAGATTTTCAGTTAGGATTTTTGTAGGAGATTTTTTCAAAATCCTGCAAAAAATCCACACTGAAAATCCTACTGAAAATAAGCGAACGCATTTCGATATTAGGGGTCGCTTTGCTCAAAATCCTTACAAAAAATCCTACTAAAAATCCTTACTGATTTGGGTTTTAATTTGTAAATCATGGAATAAGACACGTTTTGTGCTGTCATGTATATGAATTGCCTTTGCAAAAAACGGCTTGTTTTTCCCATATCCATTCCCATTTCATGCCCTAATTCCCAGATTCATTCCCAAGTCTGGGAATTTTCGTTTTACCCTCTTTCCTCACTTTATTTTTGCCCCGTCAATCGGTCGCAAACCGCTTGGGAGCAAGAGCCTAAGCGTATGCTCCCCGCCAAGGCTCTAAGCGGTGATGCGGCTGAAAGATTAAGACGATAATACAAACTTTAAAACTAACGCAAAATGACAAACACACTTAAATTCCAAGGAAAGATAAAACACATCTCCCCGATGCAGAGCGGGATTAGTTCAAAAACCAACCGGCCGTGGTGTTCCACCGATTTCGTGGTGGAGGAAGCCGACGGGCAGTATCCGCAGAGCGTGGTGTGCCGCACACGCAACGAAGCCGTCATGGCTTTGCTGCAGGCGCAGCGCATCGACAGCGACGGCACCTACAACGGCTTATGGCTGGCCTCCATCGACCTGAAGGCGCACAGCTTCCAGAAAGCCGACGGCACCACTGCTTGGAGCACCGACCTCAATTGCTGGAAACTGGAAAGGATAGGAGACTGAGCCATGAAGAAGCAGGTAATCAACAATATCCGTCTCGTCATCTACAACAACGACGGAAAGGAAATGCAACTCAAGGAACCGCGCACGGGCATGGGTGCCCTGCTGCAGGACGGCGACGCCTTCGTCTTCAACAAGGAAGGCCGCATCACCAAGCAATACAGCCCTAATCCGGTGTTCTACCGTGGCAACGTGCTGACCAGCCGCGTGCTGAAGGATGGCAACTACAGCATCAGGGCGGAATTCAGTTCCGCCAAGGATCTGGATACCTTGCAGCGCCTTATGGTCCTCGATGTGGTGACGCTGATGAGCAAAATCAAGGTGTTGAACGAATACTGATGGCGCCATGGCATATTACTTCAAATCGGTAAGTGCAAAAGGACAGCTCCTGACTAAGGAGCTGTTCTTCGCCGCCACCCACGACGAGGGTCTGCTGCCGCTTTACAGGCAGATTGCCGCTGAGACCGACAACGGCAAGCGCGGCGAACTGAAGAAAAAGCTGCCGGGCATCACCTGGCAGGCCGATTTCCCCAAGGGACGGCGCAAGAACGACGAGGCCGTGGCGACAGGCCTCTTCATCGTCGATATCGACCATATCGACAAGCCCGAAGTCGTATATCAGGAGAAAATCGCCTACCGCCTCGTGAAACTGGGCGTGATGGCCGTGCATTGCACCCCTTCGTGCCATGGCCTGCGTGTGGTGGCACGCTGCCGCCCCGACTGCCACAGCATTGAGGAGAACCAGCGTTGGTTTGCCCAGCAGACAGGCCTTGCCATCGATGCAGCTGTCAAGGACCTGGCGCGTTTCTCGTTTCTGGTGCCACATACCTATTTCTATTATTTAGATGATAACATCTGGACTATGGAAAACGTTGCGGTGGAAAATGATTGTGCAGACGAACCCGTAAAAGACGTTGCACGCAACGTCTCTACGGGATTGCAGACCCATTACAAGGGCCTTGCCCTGACCGACATCGCCATGGAATGGCTGAAGTCCAACGGCGGCTTGCCACAGGAAGGCGAGCGCAACACGGTGCTGCACCGGCTGGCCTTCAGTCTGCGCTATATCACCGAGTTCAAGGCCGAGGTGGTGGCTGCCGCCATTCCGCATTGCGGCCTGACGGATGCCGAGGTGCTGTCGCTGTGCCAGAGCGCGTGCAACGCCCAGCGCTCGTCGCAGATGCCGCGCGACCTGCAGGTGCTGCTGTACCAGATGCTGAAGGAGGGTGGCGAAAAGGACCTTTCGCAAGATGCCGCCACGCCATCGCCCGCCATCGCCGACGATGCCGACGACCCGCACGACGAGGAATATCTGGCGCGCCTGCCCAAGCTGCCCCTTGGACTGAACGAATCGCTGTCGGGCGTGCCCGATAAGGTGAAAGTGCCCATCCTGTGTGGCATCATGCCCCTGGCCATGACCTACGCCACCAACGTCAGCTACCAGTATTGCGACGGCAAGCAGCAGCGCCTCAACATGATGTGCGTGGTCTATGGCAAGCAGGCTTCGGGCAAGAGCGCCGTGAAGGATGTGGTGGAGGTGTGGCGCAAGCCCATGAAAGCCGCCGATGCCGAGGCACGTCAGCAGGAGGACGAATACAAGCAGCTGAAGAAAGGCCGCAAGGCCAACGAGAAACTGCCGCCCGAACCGAAGACCTTCGTGCAGGGCGTAGCCGTCACCATATCCAATTCGGGCTTGCTCAAGCGCATGAAGAATGCCGCCGGGCGTCATGTGTTCAGCTTCGGCGAGGAACTCGACACCTTGCGCAAGAGCAACGGCGCGGGATCGTGGAGCGCCAAATACGACCTCTACCGCATGGCCTTCGACAATGGAGAGTGGGGGCAGGACTATGTGTCTGACAACTCCGAAAGCGGCATGGTCAACGTGGCCTACAATTGGACGATTCTCGGCACCTACGGCGCGGTGAAGAAACTCTTTGTCACCGACAACGTGGAGAACGGCCTGGGCGGGCGTATCCTGTTCAGCATGATGCCGAGCCGTAACTTCGAGGACATGCCGACCTACGAGGAGCGCGACCCGATGATTGATGAGAAAATCTACGAGGCTGTCAATTTGCTGTCGTCCTACAAGGGCTTTGTCGATACGCCGCGTCTCCGCAAGGAGATGACGAAATGGTGCAACGAAGAAGCGGCCATGGCACGCGCCGACAAGGACATCGTCCGCGACACCTTCCGCAAGCGTGCCTGTGTCATCGGCTTCCGCTGCGGGGTGGTGTTCCACCTCTTGCAGAACGATGGCGACCCGCTGAAAATGGGACCCGAGAGCAAGGCCTGTGTCGACTTCGCCCGACTGATGGCGGAATATGCGCTGAAATACCAGATGGAGCTGTTCGGACAACAATTGCTGGATAATGTGATTGTGCTATCTGAATCAGGTTATAAAGGTAAAAACAAGTATCTTTTCGATGAACTGCCAGTGGATTTCAGCTTTAAGGAAATTTTGTCATTACGTCCAGATATGTCAATTCATTCTGCAAGGCAGATGGTCTATGTCTGGAACCGTGATGAACTGATAGAGAAGGTGGGAAAGAACCAATGGCGCAAGAAACGGAAAGACGAATGAAAATGAAACGCCGAGGGTGTCGTTGCGATGCCCTCGGCGTTTTGTTTTTTTGGGTGTCATTCCCCAAAAAGCATAATCCATAAAGACAGGTGAGGTAGCGATGAGTCAGGGAATTATTTAGGCAACAATATACAATTTGACCTTCTATAACCAAAACATTCAAAACCCACAAAACTTTTCTCCAACCGACTTTGAATCTCGCAACCGCTCGATTCTTATCATGCAGAGCATCGGAGATGCAGCTCCCGATGACCCCCGATTAGGGGGAATCAGACAGGAAAGAAAAAAAAGAGACTAATGATAGATTTGTTTCCCCAAAAAACAACTTGGGGTCTATAAGTATATTATTTCCTATTCAAACAGCGAAGTGAAGCCAAACTGCTTCACATCGAACAGGCCCTTGTCGCTGAGTTTCAAATCGGGGATGACGACCAATGACATGAAGGCCAAAGTCATGAAAGGCGCGTAAAGCGTGGTGCCGAGACGATGCGCCAAAGCATCAACCTTTTCATAGTTTTCAGCAACCTTTTCGCCTTCGTCGGCACTCATCAAGCCAGCAACCGGCAGCGGCAAAACAGCTGATTCCTCACGACTGTAAGTCACCACACCGCCTTTGTTTTCAATCAGCATGTTGGTGGCAGCAACGATTTCCTCATCGGAAGCGCCAACCGCAACGATATTGTGACTGTCGTGCGCCACACTCGAAGCGATGGCACCTTTTTTCAAGCCGAAATTACGGATGAAAGCAACGGCAGGCTTTGCCTTGGCATAACGGTTGACGACCACCATTTTCAGAATATCGCGCTCAACATCGCTGACCAAATTGCCGTTTTTGACTTTCGGTTTCGCAATAGTGACATCCGTAATCAATTGACCATCAAAGCATCCTATCACCTTGATGTTTTTGCCTTCGTCGGCCAATGCGATGTCTTCCTTGGCGATAGGTCCGATGACAAAATTGTTTGGCGTAGACGACTGCAAATGCGCAATACTTGAAACGCCATCGGCAGCCACACATTCACCTTTAATATAAGTGCGCTTCACATTCAAGTCATTCAAATTATCCACGACAATGAAATCGGCATCGTCGCCCGTTTGCAACAAACCGACATTCAGGTGATAGTGATTGACCGCATTGACGGAAGCGGCTTTCAGCACATCCAGAATATTGTAACCCAAATCAATGGCGCGTTTCACCAATTCGTTGACGTGACCTTTCAGCAAATCGTTCGGGTGCTTGTCGTCGGAGCAAAACATCAGTTTTTCGGGGTACGTGGCCATGAGCGGAATCAAAGCCTCGAAATTCTTTGCAGCGCTGCCTTCGCGGATTTGAATCAGCATCCCCTCGCCTATTTTCTCTTCGGCTTCTTCCAAAGTGAAACATTCATGATCGGTACTGATGCCGGCAGCAACATATTTCTTCAAGCCATCGCCCGAAAGCGCCGGAGCATGGCCATCGATAGGCTTGTTGGCTTTTTGGGCAGCAGCCAATTTCTTGAGAATGTCGGCATCCTCGAACAGCACGCCCGGGCAATTCATCATTTCCGAAAGGTAATGGATGTCGTCCATCGCCATAAGCTGCTCAATGGCTGACGAATCGAGGGTGAAGCCTGCCGTCTCAAAGCAAGTGGAAGGCACACAGCTTGGTGCGCCAAAGAAAAACTTGAACGGCACGCGTTTACCGCTTTCAATCATGAACTTGATGCCTTCAATGCCAAGAACATTGGCGATTTCGTGCGGGTCGCTGACGGTGGCCACTGTGCCGTGAGGCGTTGCCATGCGGGCAAATTCGCTTGGCACAACCATCGAACTTTCGATGTGAATATGGGCATCAACGAAACCCGGCATAATGAACTGTTTTTCGGCGGTTTCACATTCCTTTATGGAAACGATTTTGCCGTTTTCGACGGATACGGTTCCAGAAAATATGCGTGATGCAACAAGGTCGACAATCTGACCACTGATTGTAAATGTGTTGTTTTTCATTGATTCTACGATTCTACTTTTATTTGATGCGTTATCCCAACTATTCGGCAAACAATTCTGACAGTAATCCCTGAATCTGTTCCGTATAGCCACACTTATAGCCACAGTCAGCACTAAAATACTGATAATGCTCTCCGTTGCCATAGTTGATTTCATAATCCCAAGGGGTACATCCCTCCTTGACTTCTTCCTTCTCGGAATCCATTTTCAAATCACTAGTGATGAACAGAATGCGGATTTCTTCCAGAACTTCCAAATCCCTTTCAAGGCGTTGGTGCAATCCGGCAGTCTCATTGTCATGCGTCAGCAAGGCATGGCCGTCTTCGCGGGTAATGCTATAGGTGTCGGCACCATAATGGTATATGAAAGAGACCACTTCGTTGGGCGTGACAGGCATGGCTTTCCATTTTGCCAGACAGGAATGAAGTTCCTCGAAGGCTTCATGATACCCATCAGGGCCAGCCATATAACCGCTTGCATCTATGCTTTTTCCTGATTCATACAGGACATTGAAATGCCAGCTTTTACCATCAAGCACTTGCGTTCTCGGCTTGTAGTTGCCCGAATACTTATACATCTTGTGCTTCATGATGACTTGTTGGAGGCTGTCGAACACCGAACGGTCATCGATGGTGAATTCCTTCTCTTGCGGGCGTCTTTGGTCGAATTGGAAATGCACTTTCTGGTCAGGCGTCAATGTAATGTCATAATCAAATCCGCCGAACCTGTCCATGCCGCCTCCCGAGCCGAAAGAAAAGGCAACGATAGTATCATCTTCGTTAATGGCATTTTGTCCGTTCATCGAACAGCCAAACAGCGAAAATAACGCTGTGATAATAATAAGTCTATTGTTCATAATTCGTGTATTATTTTGCTACATAACGATTCTTGAAATCAGAAGAAAACTCCCGGCGTGATGCCAGCCCATTTCAGGACGGTTTCGCCCCAAAGCAGAATCAGCACCCACGAAATGGTCATCATCGTGATG
>CALGBV010000398.1 GCA_937884015.1 uncultured Bacteroidales bacterium | reverse complement strand
GCATAATTTTCCAGAACATTCCTAATGTCGGATAATGATTTGATTTACCAGATGGGTGAGCAGGTCGCCGAACAATGCCAACGCATGGGCATCCATGTCAATTTTGCGCCAGTGGTGGATGTCAATTCCAATCCGGCCAATCCGATTATCGGGATGCGCAGTTTCGGCGAAGACCCGCAGAAAGTAGGGGAGAAGGGCGTGGCTTACGCACTCGGAATGCAGTCGAAAAGCATGATTACCACAATGAAGCATTTCCCTGGCCACGGCAATACCGCCACCGACTCGCACATGACTTTGCCCACCGTGACGCGCACCATGGATGAAGTGCAAAACATTGAATTGGCACCTTTCAGATATATGATTGAGCATGGCGTGAACGGCGCTATGGTCGGCCATCTTTATTTCCCTGCCATTGAGAAGGTTAAGAACACATCATCGTCGCTTTCATACGGCGTTGTCACCGAATTGCTGAAAGAGGAAATGGGCTTCAAAGGCTTGATTTTCACTGATGGCCTCGACATGAAGGGCGTTTCGGAAACCATTCAGTCGAAAGATGTGCCTTACGAAGCTTTTTTGGCCGGTAACGATGTGCTGATTTTGCCTGTCGATGTGCCGTATGCCATCAAATCCATCAAGTCGGCGGCTGAATGCGACCCGAAAGTGATGGCGCGTGTGGAGGAAAGCTGCAAGAAAATCCTCACGTATAAATATCGTGCCGGCCTGAATCATTATAGACCTTCGGGAATTGCCAATCTTTTCAACGATTTGAAAAAACAGGAATACAAGGATTTGCGCCAGACGCTTTTCGATAATGCTGTGACTATGTTACGCAACGACAACGTTTTCCCTTTGGTTAAAAACAAGAAAATTGCCGTGGTGACCATTGGCAACACAAAAAACGATGTGAACAACGGTCTGCTCGACAATGGTTATCAGACGACTTCGTTTGTCTGTCCGAAAGACGAAATTTCCGCTAAATCTGCCACTTGGCTCAAACAACTTGAAACTTACGATTTGGTTGTGGTCAACATTGAAAAGACGACGATGTTTGCCGCATCAAATTACGGCATCAATGATGCAACGGTGAATTTCTTCAACCGGCTTGTCGCGCAAAACGATGTGGTACTCAATCTGTTTGCCTGCCCGTATGCTTTGGATATGTTCCGCATCAACAACAGCGTGAAAGGCCTTTTGATCGGTTACGAAGATGAAGTGCCAGCCGTGAAGACCGTGGTGGCTATCATGTCGGGATTGCAGGATGCCAAGGGCACTTTGCCGGTTTCGGCTTCAAAATTCGCTTGTGGCGACGGCATTGTTGCGTCAGACCAGCCCGCAAAGAAAACTTATACGCCAAAGTTGAACCTGCCTTCTATCGAAAACAATTCCATTCCAAGCACTTTAAAAGCGCCATCAGTCTTAAAGATTTCCAAGGAATATGAGCAGCAACTCGACCAAGTGGCTAAGTCGGGCATTACGCAAGGGGCTTACCCAGGTTGCCAGATTGTAGCCATGAAAGACGGTCAGGTGATTTACGACAAGTGTTTCGGTACTTTCACCTACGGCGGCGGTCACGAGGTGCAACCTTATGATATATATGACATTGCATCGTGTACGAAGGTCTTTGCCGCAACCTTGGCCATGATGAAACTCTATGAAGATGGTCTAGTGGATTTGAACAAGACTTTGGCCGATTATTTCCCATATCTGAAAGGCTCCAACAAGGCCAATTTGAAAATCATCGAACTGATGACGCATCAGGCAGGACTGAAGGCTTGGGTGCCTTTCTATAAGCCTACGATTGACGCAAATGGCCCGAAGCCGGAGTTTTACGTCCAGAAAATTGATGAAACACATACCGTCCGCGTGGCCGAAAACCTCTATCTTATCAATGGCTACGATGAGGTGATTTTCGATTCCGTCATGAATACCGATTTGGGCAAAAAGAAATATCTTTACAGCGATATGGGCTTCTATTACATCCCGAGAATCGTGAAACAGGTTACGAATCAGAGCATTGAGGAATATCTTGATGAAAATTTCTACATCCCGATGGGACTGACGCATATCGGTTACAAGCCTTTGCACCGTTTCAATCGTGAACAGATTGCCCCGACTGAAAACGACACCATTTTCCGCAAGCAGCTGATTTGGGGCGAT
>CALGBV010000397.1 GCA_937884015.1 uncultured Bacteroidales bacterium | reverse complement strand
TGCCGTTCTTCTCAACCAAGTGCAAAAGGGCCATCCGATCACTTCGGATGCGGTTCTTTTGTTCAAGTTAATACAATGTAATCTGGAATGAAAATCTTTATTTTTGGCTATATGCCCATAAAAATTCGCTTGTATAGCCAAAAATAATCGTTTTGCGGAAATCATAGCTGCTTTCCCCAAAAAAACACTACATTTGCACTTTCAATAGGATTGAAACAAATGAAGCGTAAACTATTGCTTGTCATCGTGATGCTTTTTGCCTTTGCCTTTTCTGCAAGGGCAACGCATCAGCGTGCGGCTGAAATCACCTACACATGGCTTGGCGGTAATGCATACGAATTTACGCTGACTTGCTATACCTATACACCCAGTCCGGCAGGCTTGCAACGTGATTCGCTGCTTATGAATTGGGGCGATGGTTCCCAGGATTATGTGCCGCGCATCGTGATGCAGAATTTAGGTGATGACTATACGCTCAACATTTACAAGATGCGCCACGATTATTCTTCGGCTGGTTCGTATGTCATCAGCATGGAGGATGCAAACCGCAATTATGGGGTCATCAATATCCAGAATTCCGTCACGATACCTATGTATATTGAGACCGAACTTGTTATCAATCCTTTCCTTGGCAACAACAATTCCGTCCAATTGTTGAATGCGCCTATCGACAAAGGTTGTGTTGGAAAACTTTATCTTCATAACCCCGCGGCATACGACCCCGATGGCGATAGCTTGAGTTACAGATTGTTGCCATGTAAAGGTTTCAATGGCGAGGATATCCCAGGTTTCACTTATCCGCAGGCTTCATCGGTTTTTGAGATGGATCCCGTGACGGGCGAATTGCATTGGGAGAATCCGATGCTGCAAGGCGAATACAATGTGGCTTTCATCGTTGAGGAATGGCGCGGCGGCGTGAAAATCGGCTCCGTCATTCGCGACATGCAAATCCTGATTGCGGCTTGCAATAACGACTTGCCTCAAATCCAATGCTTGAATGATACTTGTGTAGAGGCAGGACGGCAGCTTTTCTTCTCGGTTTCGGCTTCCGACCCGAATCAGAACACTGTGGAACTGACCGCTTCGGGCGCACCTTTTGAGTTGACAAACGCTCCCGCCATGATGGATCCAGAAACGGCAGTCGGCTTGAATCCTTCTTTCGATTTCATTTGGAACACCGATTGCTCGCACGTGCGACGCGCACCTTATCAGGTTGTTTTTCATGCCAAGGATAATGCTCAGCCAGTGAGTCTGACGAATGTGAAAACGGTAAATGTTTCTGTCATTGGATCGAAAGTGGCTGATTTTTGTGGTACACCGCAAGGCAACGATGTGCAGCTTTCGTGGTCGCCATACGCTTGCCAACAGGCTGTGGCACTGCGTGTTTACCGAAAAATCGGTTGCGATGATTACGAACCTGATGCTTGCGAAACAGGCATTCGCCCAGGTTATCAAATGATTTCTGAAAATTCAGATGTTTCGTCAACGGCATATACTGATTTCGGTTTGCAGCAAGGCGTGATTTATAGTTACAGAATGGTTGCCGTTTTCCGCGATGGCGCCGAAAGCAAGGTGAGCGATGCCGTTTGCGTTTCGCTGAAAAACGATTTGCCTCTGATGATGCAGGTGAGTAACAATCCAGAGGATTTGCAATCAGGTCATGTTGTGGTGAAATGGGCCAAACCGATGGATATTGATGCACAGTTTGTCCCGCCTTTCCGCTATCAGTTGAAACGCAATTTGGATGGAAATTCTTCCGTCGTTTATTCTGGCAATGATACCGTTTTTGCAGATCATTCGGTTGACCTTGCAATGGTGCAAAACCTTAGTTATCAGGTTGAAATGAGCGATGCTAATCAGCAAATGATGGGTGAAAGCGCATCGGCTTCGGCCATTATTCTGACGGCAGCGGGCGGCAATGAAAAAGTGACTTTGCAATGGACGGAAGTTGTGCCTTGGATTATCGACAGCACGCAGGTTTTCCGCCAGCAAGACAATCTTTTTGTTAAAATTGCCACAGTAACACAAATGGACTATGTGGATAGTCAGCTGGAAAACGATAGGCCTTACAGCTATTATGTCTGCACTTTCGGCCATTATTCATTGGATGGCATTGTGAGTCCTTTGATGAATTATTCGGCGATTGTCAGCGCAACGCCAAATGATAACGAACCGCCTGAGCGTCCGGTTGTTGAGGTTGAAACCGATTGCGATGCCGTGACCAATTTGCTAACTTGGCAGAAGGTACAAGACGAAGATTTGGCGGGTTTTCGCATTTATCACGCAACTTCCGTGCAGCACGATTTTGAATTGCTGACGAAAATCGACAATCCTGAGGCAAGCTCCTATTTGCATGAGGAAATCACTTCGGTGGTGGGTTGCTATTATGTCGTTGCTTTCGATGAAAAAGGAAACCAATCGCAACCATCCGACACGCTTTGCGTTGATTATGAGACTTGTCCGGTTTATGAACTGCCCAATGTCTTCACGCCAAATGGCGATGGTTATAATGATTTGTTCGTTCCGATTCATGCACAGTTGCCGGTTATCAACCATGTGAAAATGGTGATTTTCAACCGTTGGGGAAATGTGCTTTTGGAAACGACTGAGCCAATGATAAATTGGAATGGCAAGAACAGCCAGACCAATTTGCCTTGCCCTGACGGCACCTATTTCTATGTGTGTGAAGTGAAATTCCAGGGTTTGGAAGGGGAGGAAACCTTGAATTTGCAAGGTTCCATTACGATTGTGAGATGAGTCGTGTTGCAAAACGGAATCGTTTTTGGCCGAGTTCTTTTAAATCAAAAGTAACAGTTCAAAATTAAACTTCAATTTGGATTTCGAGACTTCGAGATTTCGAGACGTCTCGTGTTCTCGCGACCTCGATGTCTCGTTTTCAATATGTTAACTAAATTCGCTCATCTACTTAACAAACTGTCTGAATCTGTGCGTGCAATTAAAAGTTGCGATTTCTTCAACAGTTTGTGATTTTTTTTCTATTTTTGCAGCCCAATTTCAAAAACCGCATTGCTTGATGACCAGAACATTGTGGGCAAATATTTAGGAAATCAATGTTATAAATGTAAAAATCAATCCAAAATGAAGAAAAGAATTTTCGATTTTACAAGCCAAAGTTACGAAGCTCCGCGGGCAGAGAGCGTGGAAGTAGCGCAGGAAAGCATTTTGTGCGCATCACCGTCAGATGACGATCTGGAAGGACAGCCGGAAGGTTTTACAGAAACTGAGGGCAGTTGGGGCTAAGAAAACAAGCAGTAAAAAAGAGAGTAAAAGCTAAACAAGACGCAAAATGAAAAAATTGACAATGATATGCATGTCGGCCCTGTTGATGCTGGCCGTTTCGTGCAAAAAGGACAAGAATGACGAAATCGAGAACCCAGGCAGCGGTTTCCGCGCCACGGTGGAGAGCCATGAAGGCGACAGCAAGACCCACTTGGACGGCCTTGCCGTGAAATGGGACAGCGGCGATGAAATCTTAGTAAAGAGCAGCACCTGCTCCACGCCAAAGAGTTTCATTACCACAGGCACCGGTGCTTCAGCCAATTTTGAAGCAACTGAATCGCTGCCAACAGACTTCTACACGCCCAATTACACGGCCTACTATCCGGCTGACTTGTTTAAGGGCAACGAAAACGTAATCGAACTGTCAGGCTGGCCAAGCTATGTGGAAAACACCTTTGCCAAAGGTGCCAACCCGATGGTGGCCACATCGTCGGATAACGTACTGCATTTCAAGAACATCTGCGGTGTGCTTGAACTGCAACTCTACAGTGAGGAGGAGTGCTATGTGGGCGAAATTGATATCACTTCCGATGCAGGCGAACAACTCTGTGGTTTTGGCACTGTGACCCTCACCGACGGCATTCCTTCGCTTAGCATGGATCCGGACTACGACTACGACGAATACGATCCGAGCACCTTGTCGCTTTATCCGGACGATGCTGTGGCCTTAAGTACTGACCCAAGTGCTCCGACCGCTTTCTATTTCGTGGTGCCAGCCGGCACACTCGGCAAAAGCTTCACTGTAACCGTGTACGATGGGGAATGGGAGAATGTGTGGAGTAAGACAGCCAATTCGACTCAGAACCTCATCGGTCGCAGCCAGATTACCGTGATGCCGCCACTGCCGGTTGAGATGCATGTATATAAGGATGTCAGGGTTACGACCATACCTGGTTGTTTCAACTGCGCTTTCACTTTCAGTGGCAAAGTGACCATTGTTGGCACAGGCAAATGCGAATACGGTTTCGTTTACGCCAAGACAGCCGACGACGCCTACCCGACCATTGGCAGCACGGGCTGCAATACGTTGCCTGTGAACACGGAAACCATTTCTGACGACAAGGATTTTACCGCCGACATTCCAGACCTTGAGGAAAGTACGGATTACTCGTATAGAGCCTACTGCATTTGCGACGGCGAGTACTATTATGGTGACCCATTAGTTTACTCTACGCCTAAGCCTCTGCCAAGCAACTGGGTGAATAACAAGAGTCCATATCCTTTTACCGTGGGCATGGATGGCGGAACCCCGAGAAAAGTCTATTTCTCACAAGGCAACTTGCAGTACAACGCCTCTGGTTCTTCTTCCAGCGCTGTTTCCGGTGCAAATGTAGGCGGCACATGGCGTTTTGCCGAACACCAGTTCGACTTTGTCGGAGATGATGCAGTCGGGAATGTTTATGAAGGTGGGGTGAAATCTAACAATGCAAATATTGCGCAGGCCTACGGCGGCTGGATAGACCTGTTCGGCTGGGGCACCTCGGGCTACAACCACGGCGCCACCTGCTACCAGCCATGGAGCACGGACTTTGATTACTCCCATTACTATGCCTATGGCAGCGGCAACAATAACTTATACGGCAAAGCCGACTGGGGCTACAACGCCATCAGCAACGGCGGCAACATGGAGAACAGCGGCTGGCGCACGCTGACCAGTGACGAGTGGTATTACCTCATCGACGAAGGCCGCCTGAATGCCGATAAACTCTACGGCCAAGGCAAGGTGGGCAGTTGCATACCTGGCCTCATCATATTGCCTGACGACTGGAGTTGGACTGGTGATGTGGCACCTTTTGAAACTAGTTGGGTTCCCGGCGAATCTGATTGGAAGAATGTTTACAATTACTCCGAGTGGGCCAAGATGGAGGCTGCGGGGGCCGTATTCCTTCCTACCGCTGGCGGCCGCACCAACTTGAATGGTATTTCTGTCGGCAATGTGGGCGAAGCCGGCTTCTACTGGTCTTCGTCGTACAGGGAGAATAGCACTGACGAACACCCTTTCCAAGCTGCGTATGACCTCTTCATCTACACTAACTGGGTTACTCCGAACAGATACAACAACAACAGTCGCGACTATGGTTTCTCTGTGCGTTTGGTACGTCCTGCTGAGTGATTAAATCCTTCACAAAAGGAGAGAAAGAAAAGAGAAAACCAAGGAAGATGTGCAGTGTTGCGCATCTTCCTTGGTTTTTTAGGGGAACTATATACCTGTTGGCACAAACAAAAACGATAAAACACTTTGCCATTAATCAATTGTCCGCTAGGCGGACTGCCGCTTTGCGTCTTTGCGGGCGCAGCGAAGCAAACCGATGATTCGACGATACGAAGTGAGTCAATGACGCGATGCGTCTGTTCTTTTGGGGAAAACGATTTTTTCAACAGTTTGCGATTTTTTTTCTTACTTTTGCACCTTTAATTCAAAAACAAGCAGTGTTTGACGATAAGAATATTGTGTGCAAATAATAGGAAATCTATAAATTTAAAAATCAATCAATCAAATGGAAAAAGGAAAATTTGACTTCACAATTCAATGCTACGTAGCTCCGCGGGCGGAGAGCGTGGTAGTTTTTAATGAAGGCCTGCTATGCGGATCGGGTGATTCGGGTAGTCTCGGTGGCGGACATGCTGGCGATGGCGCCTTGCCTGGAACTCCAGATTATGTATATGATGAAACCCCAGGAACATGGGGCGGCGGTAATCCGTAAGACAAGTTTTTTTATTTAAATCATTATAAAAGAATTGGAAAATGAGAAGATTTTCAGCGATTTGCATGGCGGCATTATTGGTGTTTGTCATGTCGTGTAAGAAAAAGGAAGCCGGTGACGAAACGGGTGTCCGTGGTTTCCGTGCATCTTTGGAGACACAGGCCGATGGCAGCAAGACGCATTTGGAAGATGGTGTCAAGGTGAAATGGGATGCAAGTGATGCCATTCTGGTGATAAACGACGAAAATGTCGCCCAGGAATTCATCACGGCTACAGGCGAGACATCTGACGGTTATGCCGATTTCGAGGCGAATGTTGATGCCGATTTCTTTATGCCTAAATATATGGGTTTCTATCCTTCAACACTTTACAATGCAGAAACCAATACGGTCACGTTGCCAGAGACCCAGCAATTTGCTTTGGTGAATGGCGAAGGCTCGTTTGGCAAAGGCTTCAGCCCGATGGTTGCACAGTCAACCGACGACAAGCTCGAGTTCAAGAACATTTGCGGCATGCTCGCCCTTCAGTTTGTGGGTGAAGGTCTTACTGTGAGTAAGATTACACTTACTTCGAATGCCTCTGAAATGCTGTGTGGTACGGCTCAGCTTACCATGACAGGTGACGATTTCGACATGATGCCAGCGCTTGGCACATTGAGTGACGGTTCCAACCACATCACTCTGAATTGTGGCAGTGGCGTCCAACTTGACGGAACAGTTCCCACAATGTTCTATTTTGTGCTTCCGGCCAATACGCTCAGCAGTGGTTTCAATGTGAAATTGACTTTCACGAATGCAGAAGAACTCAATTTAAATGCCGGACCAGGCAATAACACTTTAATCCAAAGAAATAAGATTAAGTTCATGATGCCGCTTGATGCCGAAACGGGCGAAGCTGTGGATCCGGTGCCGGTTGTCACTATGACTGAAGGCTGCAAATACTGCACCCATGCCGTGCAGGGCGTGGTGACCTCGTCGTGGGCTGGAAATTGCGAGTTCGGTTTCGTCTATAGTGCTACCGAAGAAACGCCGACCATTGAAAATGCAACGAAACTTGTGGTTGGAACGGAAGCCATGCCAAAAAATGTGCCTTTCGTTGCCGACCTTGGCGAGTTCTTTGCCAATCCTTCCATAAACGGCCAGACTTGCCATGTGCGTGCCTACGCCCAAGTGCCCGGCGGCTCCGCTGCATATTGCGACAACGTGGTTACTATGACCAGCGACAATTATCCGCAACCTTCGACGTATGAAGCATCATCATCGCACATGTTTAGCATTTCTTCTCAAGAACTTTATGAGGAAGATAATTATTTGTATTATTTGATGAATCCGGAGGATGGTCCTTATGTAAATGATTATAATGAATGGCAGAAACATAGCTGGGTGTATTTCTCGCCAGGTAACTTGTATTGGGACGGAAGTCAATACCAGTTCGAGGAACATCAGTATGACAGTCCAATCGATGACCGTGAAAGATTTGTTTCACCAAATGGTTATACAGTTGCTAACTATAATCAAAATCATGTCACCAATTTCCATTTCCACAGCGATTTCGAAAAGGCACGTTCCGGATTGTGGTCGCAGACAGACGTGGATGAATGTGAGGATTATGATTACTTTTTTACAAATGGATTTAATCAGGCAGGTTGGCCTATCGATGTTAATCCTGAGTTTTACGAAATTGGCGATTATTATCGTGTGTTGAATGATTTTGAGTGGGATGTTCTTTTGAATAAACGTGAGGATGCTGCGGAACTCCGTGGCATAGGCAGATTGGGCAATTGCCCGGCAGGGCTCATCCTTCTGTGCAATGATTTTTGGAGGTTCTGTGGTCAAGATGTGATTGATGAATTCCAATCGAGATGGAAACCATGCAGTACAGGGGAAATAAACACATTCACATACGTTGAATGGGCGAAATTGGAGGCCAAAGGTGCTGTGTTTATTCCTTTTGGAGGTGTTGGACAAAATAGTGTAAGCGACTATACGATTACGGACGTTTGGAAGTCAGGCAGTTTGTGGCTTGCTGATGTTTTCAGTGAAGATTATTATGTTGAATATGAAGATGACTATGAATATGTTTTTAATAAGGCCAAGTCGAGGAGTTTTAACTATTCGCCGACGAATATAAACCATACTGTTGAGCGTGACCGTATGAATGCACTTATAGTACGTCCTGTTCATCCTTATAGTCCACCAATGAAATAAAAGGCGTTTTTGTAGAATAAAGTTAGATTATGCACAAAGGGAAGGAGCGGTAACGCGCCTTCCCTTTGTTTCTTTTAGAAGTTGTCTTTGCCAGTTGGGCAAATGGACGCTGGATATAACAGGCAAGAGTTCTGTCGTATCACAATCAGGTGGCATGTAGAGACGCACGGCCGTGCGTCTTTACGTTCCAAAAAAATCGTCCAGAAAACATGTTTTGTGGCGTTTTTTGTAAAACGCTGTTTGATAGTTGGTTGTAATTTTGTTATACGGAAGTGTGCTGGAAGTGACAAAAATAAGAGACTGACCATTTTGTGGCCAGTCTCCAAGTGTGTTGTGAAATAAATCAATCCTTAGAATTTCATTCTGTCAATCAGGTCGACGACGCGGTTTGAATAACCCCATTCGTTGTCGTACCACGACATGATTTTAATCATCTTGCCCTTCACCATGGTGCTCTTGGCATCGAAAATGGATGAATGTGGGTTGTGGATGACGTCGCAGCTGACGATTTCGTCTTCTGTGTATTCGAGGATGCCTTTCATTGGGCCTTCGGCGGCTTCCTTCATGGCAGCGTTGATTTCTTCCTTAGTGGCTTCGGTCTTCAGTGTGCAGACGAGGTCGACCAATGAACCGGTTGGCGTAGGAACGCGGACAGCGATGCCGTCGAGTTTGCCGTTCAGTTCAGGAATGACGAGGCCAACAGCTTTGGCAGCGCCAGTGGTGGTAGGAATCTGCGACATGGCAGCGCTACGGGCACGGCGAAGGTCACTGTGAGGACCATCGAGGATGACCTGGTCGTTGGTGTAGCTGTGGATAGTGGTCATGTAACCTTGCTCGATGCCGAAACGGTCGTTCAGGACCTTGGCGACAGGAGCCAAGCAGTTGGTGGTGCATGATGCGTTGCTGACGCACTGAACGTCGTCGCGGAGCTCGTTGTCGTTCACGCCGCAAACGATAGTAGCGTCGATGTCGTCCTTAGCAGGAGCCGTGATGATGACTTTCTTGGCGCCATTCTTCAGGTGGTCGCCGTAGCCGCCCTTGCTGCTTTCCTTGGAGCGGAAAACGCCGGTTGATTCGACCACGACATCAGGAGTCTTGCCCCATTTGATGTTCAATGGTGAACGTTCGGCAGTGACTGAAACGTGAACGCCGTTCACGATGAGACCTGTTTCGTCATAATCCACTGTGCCAGGGAATTTGCCTTGTGTCGAGTCGTATTTCAGCAAATGAGCCAAAACCTTGTTGTCGGTCAGGTCGTTGATGCCGACCACTTCCATATTCGGATGTTCCAGAGCGATTCTGAAAACGTTTCTGCCGATGCGGCCGAATCCGTTGATGGCAACTTTAATTTTTTCCATGAGTTAATCGTATTTAGTAAATAATTAATTCTGAAATATTACGGTTGCAAAATTATATTTTTTCTACTTTTGTATGACATAAATAACAAAGAATTTGATAAAAAGTTTTCTATTGTCAGTTGGATTATCTAACCATTAATAATTTCATATTATGAGAAAGATATTATTATTTGTGACATTATTTGCCATCAGTTTCGTTGGAAAAGCACAACGGAATTACGATTTTTCGGCGGTCAGCGAAAACGGGCAAATCCTTTATTATAAAATTGTTGATTCTGTGAATTTTAAGGTTGAAACTGTGTGTCCTGACTTTATGTTTTGGAGTGGTTATGAAATGCCTGTTGGAGACTTGATTATTCCTTCAGTTGTTTCTTTTGAAGGCCAGGATTATGTCGTGACGAAATTAGGGAGGAGTGTGTTTCGCCAATGTGTTGGATTATTATCGGTAGTCATTCCGAATACGGTTACTGAGATTGGTACAAGTGCATTTTATGAATGTACAGGACTTACGGCTGTTGATGTGGGAGAAAACGTTTCATCAGTCGGCGCATATGCGTTTTTTTCGTGTGAAGGAATAAGTGAAATGAGATTGCCGGATGGCGTGCTGGCGATAGGAGACAATGCCTTTCAATCGTGTATTGGTTTGATGTCGATAGATTTGGGGGAATCATTGATAACAATTGGAGAGAGTTGCTTTAAGGGCTGTGTTTCATTGGAATCCATCGTGATGCCAAATACGGTAACAAAAGTGAAAAGCTATGCTTTTGAGAAGTGTTCGGCTATACGAACTATGAAATTGAGCGAATCACTGACAGAAATCGAGTATGAGACGTTTTGGAATTGTAGTAGTTTGGAAACAATCGAAATATCTGGTTCGGTCAAGGTTATTGGGAAGATGGCTTTCGCTAATTGTAGCGCTTTGACTTCCGTTTTGTTTGGAAACTCTGTGTCGGACATTAAGGATCAGGCTTTTGCATTTTGCACAAGCCTTGAAAAAGTGCTTTTACCTTCTTCATTGACAAAACTCAGAGCGGAAGCTTTCAGAGGGTGCAGCAACCTTCGTGAAGTGCTTTTCACAGGCGATGATTTAGAAGCAATAGGGACGGAATGCTTTTTAGGTTGTAGTTCTTTGGAGTCCATTGTAGTTCCTAACTCGGTGACTGCAATTGGAAAGTATGCTTTTTCAGGCTGTTCTTCTTTGAAATCTATTGAATTAAATGGCGATTTGTCTGTAATAAGAGAGGGTACATTTAAGAGTTGCAAGAGCTTAACTGGAGTTAGAATTCCAATTTATGTTTCAATAATTGAAGAAAATGCGTTTTCAGATTGTACTGCTTTGAAAGAAGTTGTTTTCGGTGATTATTTGGAAAATGTAGGAAATCGGGCATTCATTATGTGCGTTGGACTACAAAGCGTCACGCTGCCAAATTCTGTAGTAAGTCTTGGAGAACAGACTTTCTGTGGTTGCAGTGGCATTGTTTCGTTTGATTTTGGAGATGGTTTAAACTTGATTGGGAAACAGTGTTTTGCTAGATGTAGTTCGCTGAATTCGGTTGTGATTCCTAATTCAGTAACAGAAATCGGTGAATCTTCTTTCGCTGAGTGTTCGGCATTGTCATCTGTTGTTTTGAGCGAATCGTTAAATGAATTGCCAAAATCTGTTTTCAGCGGATGTACTATGCTGAATGCGGTTGTAATTCCACAATCGGTTACGGCTATTGGTGAAAAGGTTTTTTGTGACTGCCTTAATTTGAATTCTATTGTGTTAGGCTCATCTTTGCAGAATATTGGGAATAAGGCGTTTTTGAAATGCAATAATGTAATATTAATTCAGTGTGAATCAATTGCTTGTCCAGAATTGGGGGCGGATGTGTTTTCTGATGTCGAATCAAACATTCCTGTTTATGTGCCATGTGGTGCAATGCAAAACTATTTGGATGATGCCGATTGGTGTCGGTTCAGCAATATCAGGGAAACTGCTTTTGAAAATGAAATTATTGTATACTCAAATGATGTGAATTTGGGAACGGCAAGCATGGAAAAGTTGCCTGATTGTAACGGAAACAATGAAGTCGTTGTGGTTGCAAATCCAACTGAAGGACGTTTTTTTGAAAATTGGACGGAAAATGGCATTGTCGTTTCAACGGATGCAAGGTATTCTTTTAATCTGGAATATTCGAGAACCTTGGTCGCTAATTTTAAGGGTGGAATCGGTGTGGTTGAAAATGCCGAAATGGATTTGATGGTTTATCCGAATCCTGTTGAAGACCAAGTTGTTGTGAATGGAAAAGAATTGCGCAGAATTGAAGTGTATTCAGCGACGGGTAAATCCTTACTGATAGAAAGTGCTGACATCGGCAATTCTGTTATTTTGGACTTGAGGCACTTGCCGAACGGAATATATTTCCTACGCATTGAGAGCAGTGAAAATGTGCTGTCCCGTAAAATCATTAAGAAGTAAAATCTGCTTACTTGAGTAATTAGGACTTTGTATTTTTGCACATCAAAATAATCATTATGGACGATTCTTTCAAATCACAGGCTTTGGAAGCCAATTTGGCTCAAACCCGATATAAAGACATTTTTATTCCTGCTGAACATCGGGAGTTTATCGATTTGTCGAAAAAATATTTCGGCATCAACAAAAGGGCGAACGACTGCATTACGGAGTTCCATCACCCCATGTCGAACCACACTTTCGTCACCGAAGAATTGCGTAAAATCCTGATTGACGATTTCTGGTTCTATACAAGAGAAGACATCAAGACTGACGCATTGTTGATTCCTATTGAAATGATGCACAGCCTTTTAAAACCAGATGTTGAGAAAAAGTTGCGGCTGAATGTAATCAATACCTTGCTGGAATTTACGGATGTCGTCATTGCAAAGTCACCGAAACATGCTGAGTTGGTCTCAACTGTTTTCCGCATTTTGAACGAAGTTTTCGATGACAACAAGGATTGCCTCATTTTGGCTTCGAAATATGTAATCCGTTATTTGGAAAGAGCATTCGAAACGGCTAATTTTCATCAGGATGCATTTGATTTTGCACGTCGTGTCATGCAGGAAAACTATCGTTTTTGGCAGGAAACATCGGCAGTTGAAGATTGGATTGCCGACAAGGATTTTCGGAAAGAAGACGAAACCGTCAACTTGAAAAATGAAATCGGCAAGCCTTATTTTGACGGACTGAATGTTGCTTTGGCGAAGGCTGAAACTTGGAAGGATTTGGAAGATTTGCCGACTTTCGACCAGATTGCATCGCGTTTTACGGATTCGGAAAGCGTTCTGCATCATTTCATTACGAAGTTTCAGTTTGTGTTTTATCTGTTGCATTTGCCTGGCATGGCCAATTCGCGCGAGCGCTTGATTTGGAACATGGACAGAATGTTGCGCGATGCCGTTGATGAACTTTCGGAAGACGAATTGATGCCTTTCATCGACACGATTTTTGACCTTGCCGATGAGCTGCGCAAGGAATATATGTCGGCGGTACTCGATTTCCAGTTGACTTTGGGCAAGAAAATCATTGATGTCGACAAGACCGAGCAAAAGGAACTCGTCAATTATTTTGAGAAGAAACTGATTGCCTTTGGCTTTGTCAGTCCGGGAAAGGTGTTTGTCGGCGAAGACTGGCAACTCTCTGTGGATGAGAACCATATCAAGAATATTCGCGTCTGGCTGGAATTGATTGAGTATTCGCAGTCGCTGATGGAAAAACTGCTTTCCGCCTTGATTGTCAACCTGAAATTGGGCGGCATTTTCCTGAGTGACACCGATTTGTTCCAACGTGAAATCACGAAAATACTGAATTCCAACATTCGCCCTTATTATAAAAAGGTGAAGCAGCTTTCGCGTATTTTTCCGGTTTATTTCAATGAAATCGGTGCCGAGGGCGAAATCCGCAATGTCACCACGAATATGGACGAAATCAGCGGACGACAGGACAAGCTGGTGCATTTCTTGCGCAAACAGGTTCACACCGAAAGTAACAATACGCTTATTGGTTTGACTTTCAATGTGTTCAATTTCTGGAACGATGGCAATTTGGAAACCTTAAAACCGATTTTGCCGAAAAATGTCTTTGAAAGCATCGACAAGGACAGCACTTGGTTCACCTACGTTCATTTGCTGGTGCAGACCATGGGCGAAATTTCGTGCATGAACACCGAAAGTTTGCTTTTGCTTTCGCGTGACGATTTCGAGCATCTTATCAATTCAGCCGCGCAAAGGCTTGATTTGGAGACTGATATAACCGATCGTGAGCGCACCCGCTTGATGAACATCCGCGACCTTTACGCCCGCCTGCGCGAGAAATATTCCTTCGAGTCGGTCAACATTTTCAATTCCATGCGCACTTATTCCTTTATCCCTGATAATGAGGTGGATGAGTTGGAAAAATCGTTTGCCGAAAAGGATTTGGATAAGACCGTGAAACTGCTTTACGCTTTCATGGACAAACTGAAAGCCATCATTTTCAATCCGGAGGAAAGCGAAGGTTGGGAAAACATTTATCATAAGCGCCACATTGCCATTGGCATTCCTTCGATGTATGGTACCTACCGTGAAAACAAATTCGAGGCTATGGGTTTGACATTCAGATTGGAACGTGTGGCAACTCAATTGATGGAGCGTGTCGTTTCGAGCATCAATCTGGAGTATATCTCCGAGCGGACTTTGCAGCAGATTTGCAAGATTCTGGAATATTTCCGCGATGGCTTGGCGTTGGACGGCATCACGAATCAGAGCTTCAACTCAAAGTTGGAAATGCTTCGTTACAGCTTGACTTCCAGGAGCTTCTCTTTCGACCAATATATCAACATTTTCCAATTCATTGCCGAAGATGTGCAGCGCATCATCATCAAGCATTTCCTGAAATCGTATGAATATCCGCTGAAGATAGTCATTCCGCAAGTGTTTGATTCTGAGGGAAAACTGAATGAAAAGGAAACGCAGACCTTGATTTCGCGCAAGTCGGAGGAATTTCACCGCGATTTGCTCTCGGATGCTTTCTTGATGCAGCCTTTGGATAATTTTATCGCACGTATTCTCAAGTCGTTACGAGGCATGAAGGCTGCTCTCGACCCGAAACTGATCAACGATATTATGACTTATAATTCGGAGATGCTGATTAGTCCGTTCTGGGAAGAGAAACCCAAGATGGACAGTCAGGTCTTCATGGGCAGCAAGGCTTATCATTTGAAGAATCTTTATCTTGCAGGTTTGCCTGTGCCGCCTGGTTTTGTCATTACCACCGAGGTCTTCCGCCGCAACGAAACCATCAATACAATTTCGGAATTGCGCACGGAAATTCATGCCATGATTCGTTCTTATCTGACTGAATTGGAAAATATTACGGGAACGCAATATGGCAATGCGGAACATCCGTTGTTGCTTTCTGTGCGCTCGGGAACGGCTATTTCCATGCCGGGTGCAATGGATACGATTTTGAATGTCGGTCTGAACGACGAATTGGTCGAAGCCATTGCGCAGGACGAAACGCGTGCTTGGTCGATTTGGGATTCATACCGTCGTCTCTTGCAAAGCTGGGGCATGGCCAAAGGCATCGAACGTGATGTTTTTGATGAGGAAATCAATAAGTTCAAGCAGAAATATAATGTCAAGCAAAAGGTTGATTTTGAGGCTGCTGTGATGCGTGAACTGGCTTATTCCTACAAGCGGATTTTGGAAGAACACGGCGTTATCATGGAGCAGGATTTGTACAAACAACTTGTTGCTTGCATCAATCGCGTTTTCGATTCGTGGAATTCGAGCCGGGCCTTGGCATATCGTAGCCACATGAGCATTGCCGAAGATTGGGGTACTGCCGTCATCGTTCAGCAGATGATTTTCGGTAATTTGAGTGATACGTCGGGAACGGGTGTCGTATTCACGCAAAATCCTCACCGTGAGCGCCCTGGCGTGCATTTGTATGGCGATTTCACTTTAAGAAGTCAAGGCGAAGATATTGTCGGCGGTCTTGTCAAGCCTTTGCCAATAGGCGAGACGCAGCGCAAGGCTGATAACCGCGAAGGCTATTCCATGCAGACGCTTTTGCCGGAAATCTACAAGAAGATTTACGATATTGCCAAGCAACTGACTGAAAACATGGGCTATAGCGCTCAGGAAATGGAGTTTACCTTTGAGTCGGATAAGCCGGAAGATTTCCGTATCCTTCAAATCCGTGACCAGGATTTGCGCCTCGAGGATGAAATGGAGGCTTTTGTTGAAAGTCCGGAAACAATGAAAAAAATCGGTGAAGGCATTGGCATTGGCGGCGGCGCTTTGAATGGTTTGGTAGCTTTCAATGAAGAAGATATTGCTTCGTTGCACGCAAATCATCCTGATGAAAAGGTGATTTTGGTTCGCCCTGATACCGTCCCTGATGACATCGGCATGGTTTTCGACTGCGACGGTCTGCTGACGGCTCGCGGTGGTGCCACATCACATGCGGCTGTCACGGCGGTGCGTTTGGGCAAGATTTGTGTGGTGAGTTGTGCCGCCTTGAATGTCGATGACGATCATCATTGCGCCGAACTGAACGGTGTGGCTTTGAAAGCTGGTGATGCCATTGCTTTGGACGGTAATTTAGGCGTGGTATATCTCGGTCATCACGCTACGGAAAAGATGGTGGTGAAGAAAGGTTATAACTATTAAAATTACAGCCAACTTGCCGAACAAAACTCGGCCAACTTGCCGAATGAAAATGCGCCAACTTGCCGAATGAAATTTTGTAAAACATTGAATAATTGAAAGTTAAGTAAAAATTAGTAATCATAAAAATAATCGTTTTTCGCTATGAAAAAAATGCTCCTTTTTGTTCTCGTTTTGTTGAGCTTCGATGCTTTTTCGCAACCGCTTTGGATGCGCGACAATGTGATTTCTCCCAAAGGTGATAAGATTGCCTTTGAATACAAGGGCGATATTTATGTGGTTGATGCAAAAGGCGGTAAAGCCTTGCAAATCACGACAAATGCTTCATACGAGTGCAACCCGATTTGGTCGCCCGATGGCAAGACTTTGGCTTTTGTGAGCGACCGCAACGGCAATTATGATGTCTATCTGGCATCGGCTGAAGGTGGCGTGGCAAAACGCATTACAACAAATTCGGCCAACGAAACGCCATTGGCTTTTTCGCCTGATGGCAGGGAAATTTATTATTCGGCTCAGATTCAAAAATCGGCTGAAAATGTGCAATTTGCATCGGGCTGGATTACTGAACTTTATAAGGTCAGCGTTGAAGGTGGCCGCCCGGAACAGGTGGTTGCCGTGCCGGTTTGTAGCATGTCGTTTGACAAGGACGGTAAATCGTTCCTGTATTACGACCGCAAAGGCAGCGAAAACATTTGGCGCAAGCATCACACTTCATCGGTGGCACGCGATGTGGTCTATTACGATGCTGAAAAACAGACGCATACCATTCTGACAACCAATGTCGGTGAAGACCGCGACCCGCGCTATTTGCCTGGTTATAAGGATGTCGTGTTTTTGAGTGAACGCAACGGCGGCAGTTTCAATGTGTATAAGGCTCCGGCTGATAATTTGGAAAATGTGCAGCAAATCACGGCTTTTGAACAGCATCCGGTGCGTTTCCTGAGTGTGGCGGACAATGG
>CALGBV010000396.1 GCA_937884015.1 uncultured Bacteroidales bacterium | reverse complement strand
TGCAAAGTAAAAACGTTTGTCAAGAATAAAGCCGACAACAAACGTTTGTAGTCGACTGTAAACGTTTGTTGTCGTTTGCTGTCGTTTTTACTATTGATTATCAATAAAATAAAAAAACGACAAACAAACAGGTATTTTTCGTGTTTTTCGTTTTTGGGAACCATATTATCAGGCATAATGGTATTTTTATTAGTTTTGCAATTTGATAAAACGAAGTAATGATGAACGCAGTACCGAAAAGTTTTTTCCGTCCGAGTGGCTTTTTCGCCCATATCATAGGCATTCCGGCTTTTGTGTTGGGCTTTCTCCTTCTGTTCTGGCCTTCGGGCTTCCGTGAGATAGGCATCACGTTTTCAGAATATTCTTTCCATGTCACGATGACGATGTGCATCGTCCTTGTGGTGATGCTTGTCGCGCGAATCGTCATGATGGTGCTGTGCGGGAAAAATGATTTCACTTGGAGACAATGCTACCTTTGTTCCATGTCGGAAATCGTGTTTTCTTCCGGATTTACAGCACTTTACCTTTGGCTGATGTTTCATCGGTCACATGCTTATTTTTGGTTTTTCGGATACTCTTTGCTCTATCTTTTCATTTTGATGATAATTCCGTATATCATTATCAATCTGTATTTTATCGGTGTTGAAAAAGAAGAACGCATCCAAAACGCCGTTCATGTGAATCCAAATGAGAAAATCAAGTTTTTGGACGAAAGAGGCAACGTGAAAATCCTAATAGCACCCGAAGTGATTTTATACATCCAATCGGATGAGAATTATCTGAAAATCTGTTATTTGGAAGATGAAAAGATGACATTCTACACTTTGCGCAATTCAATGAAGAAGATAGAGGATTTGTGCGCACGCAATGGTTTGGTTCGCTGCCACAGGTCGTATTTCGTCAATAAAGGCCATGTGAAGGTGCTGCAAAAGGACAAGGACTTCACCTATGCCATCCTCGATGTGCCGACGGCTGCGCACATTCCCGTGAGTAAGAATTACATAGACCAGGTTTCGGCAATTTTATAAGATGACTTTGGGTGTTTTTTCTGAAATAAGCGGGATTTTGCAATAAAATTTGGAGTGTTGCAATTATTTCGTACATTTGCACTTTCCCAATGATAATGAAATTATTGGATTGAAAACTGAAAAGTAAAACAACTTAATAATTAACCAATTAAAATTTAAACAGTTATGAAGACTTGTAACAAATTCTTCGCCGAATTGCTCGGCACATTCGTTCTTGTTCTCGGTGGTTGCGGTACCGCAATCTTCGGTCACGTTGGATTCCTTGGCGTTGCTATCGCTTTCGGTCTTACCGTTGTAGCTATGGCTTACGGCATTGGTCACATTTCAGGCGCACACCTCAATCCGGCAGTCAGCTTTGGCGTGTTCGTCAATGGCCGCATGACCTTGAAGGAAATGCTCACTTACTGGGCAGCTCAAATCATCGGTGGTCTCCTCGCTGGTGCCATCCTGCTCCTCATTGCCAAGACCGCTAACATGACCATCGGCACATTCGCTGCCAACGGTTACGGTGAATTCTTCTCAGCAGCTGACGTTGAAGGCGGTTACCTCCAAACCAACTGCCTTGGCGCTTTCCTGACAGAAGCCATCCTGACCTTCATCTTCTTGATCGTTATCCTTGGTGTTACTGACAGCCGTCACGAAAACGGCAAGTTCGGCGGTCTCGCCATCGGTCTGACCCTCGTTCTCATCCACCTCGTCAGCATTCCGTTGACCAACACTTCAGTCAACCCAGCCCGTTCAATC
>CALGBV010000395.1 GCA_937884015.1 uncultured Bacteroidales bacterium | reverse complement strand
CCTTCTTCAAGGTCATAAAGGCGGGCATAGAGGAAGGCACCATCGACACCTGCTTCTGCACCGGCGTGCTGCCCGTGACGATGGACGACCTGACCAGCGGCTTCAACATCGCGCAAATCATTACCTTGAAGCCCGAGTTTTACGCCATGTTGTTCTTCCCCCACGACGAGGCTAAAGACTACCTGAATTATGTGCTGGATACCTACGTCGGTTCGCGCGAGCAGTTCGACGAGCTGTGGAACCTGATCATCTCCAACTACGACGGCTACCAGTTCCTTCCCGGTGGCGAAAAGCTGTTCAACTCAACCATTCTGACCTATTTCTTCCAGAACTTCGTCACGGAAGGCAACAAGATACCCAGGGAACTCATCGACGAGAACCTCCGCACCGACATCAAGTGGTTCCGCCGTCTGGCCATGACGCAGGAGAACATCGAGAACATCTTCGATTCGCTGCTCAATGGTGACGGGCTGAATTACAACGAAGACGACCTGTCGTCGAAATTCAATAAGCAAAGGTTTTTCGATCCGACTTTCTACCCTGTCAGCTTGTTCTATCTGGGCATGACCACGATTGAGGACAATTATACGATGTGTCTGCCGAACCTCACCATGAAAAGCATATTCTTTGATTATTATGAGGAAATAAACACCATCGACCGTCATGCAGACCTATATGTGCCTGCTTACCGCCAGTTCCAGAACGATGGCCTGCTTGAGCCATTGGTGCAGAACTATTTCGAGAAATACTTGGGCCAGTTCCCTGCCCAGGCTTTCGACAAGGTGAACGAGAACTTCGTGCGTTGCTCGTTCTTCGAACTGCTTTCGCGCTACCTGAGTTCATGGTACACCTTCGCCATCGAATTCAACCTGCCGAGCGGCCGCCTCGACTTCTGGATGACGGGCAAAGCCGGAACGGTGCGCCATAACGACGACAGGATCATCGAGTTCAAGTATTTCAGGACCCCCGAAGCCGCCAAGGTGGAGGCAGCAACCGAGCCTGATGCCGAATCAGTAAGTCAGGTGAAGGCCTACGCGAGGGATATTAATGCCATGTTCCCGAAACACGTTGTCCGCACCTACGTCTGTTACATCTGTGCAAACAAGTCCTGGAAATGCTGGGAAGTGTAGTGCTGCGGGAAATCGCGCAGGCATGACGCGTTGCCAGCAAACCGAAAAAGACGGCCCAGACGGACCGTCTTTTATTGTTCATACCCTGATGAAACTATTCCTTTCTGTTCTTCTTAGCCACAGCGTAGGCAGCGCCGAAGCCGATGAGCAGCAGGGCGCCGCTGCCAAGTGGTGCAGCATCCTGGTTGGTGTTCAAGCCGTGTCCGGGCAAAAGCGGAGCGGCCGTGTTGCCGCCGTTGTCAGCGTCGCGGGTCTCGCCGCGGCCAAAGAGGCCGCCACCCTTAGACTGGCCATTGTCGCTGAAATACTGTGCCGAAGCACCAATTGTCATTCCGAGAACGACTGCGATTGTCAATACTGTTTTCTTCATTTTATTGTGTGTCTATTATTTGTTCAACTTTAATTCATTTGGTTTCCGAGGCTGCGAGGTCTCGAGGTCTCGTGACCCCGAAACCTTGCGTCTCGTATTCCATTTATTTAACAACAATCTTTTGTGTCATGCCGTTGAGGTTGATGATATACAAGCCAGCCTTCAGGTTCAAAGCCTTGTTGTAGCTGCCGTTGACGATTTCGGTGCTGACCACGCGGCCGAGCACGTCGACGATCTGCATGGTGGCTTCGCCTTCGATGCCTTCGATGACCAGGTTGCCGTTGCTCATGTAAGCAAAGTTGTTGCTGTCGCCGTTATTGCCGTTGGCTTCGCCGATTTCAACGTTGAAGACGAGCTTGAAGCGGTAAGCGTAGTCGCTTGTCGAGGCGTTGAAGGTGTAGCTTGGTGTGGCGAGCAGGTCGACATCCATGCCGGTCTTGTTATCGATGAGGTGGATGTATTGTGCATTCACATTCTCGGTATCGACGTTGATGGTGTAGCTGCCGTCCTTTGCTGCCTTGAAGCTGACCGGAATTTCGCCACTCGTTGAGCTTGTCGAAACGGCTGCAAATTCTTCGCCATTCTTAGCGAGGCGGATGTTGGTGCGGTCAGGGCTGAGCATGAACTTGTGCAGGTCGTTAGCACCGTCGAAGCGGACGATGGCGCGGTCGATGGTTCCGACATTGCTTTCGTTGCTGACGGTAAGACTCATCATGCTGGCTGGTGCTTCTGGAGCTGTAGTGCTGAGGGTGACGCTTTGACCGGTTGCGGTAGCTTCTACGAAGAAGCCTTCGCAAGGAGCAACGGTAGCTGAACCTTCATTGAGGATGAATTCACCATTCTCCATTGTGTAGAAGTTGTAACCGCTGACGTAAGCGTTGCAAGCGAATGGGTTGCCGATGAGGTTGAAGCCTGGGAAGTCGATACCTTCACCTTCTTCTGCTTTAACGAGTGTGAGCGCGGTTGTACCGGCAGGCATGAGGTTGCCAGAGAATTGAAGAGTTATGTCTTCGCTGTTTGCATAGAGGTAACCGATTCCCCGTTCAACGTAAGGAATAATGTCGTCATGATGGTTCTGCCATTCGAGAGCCTCTTCAGGATCGAACGTGTAGAGGTCATGGGTGTAGTAGTAGTCAAGGTTACCAACATAATTGTTGTCGGTTGGGTTGGCGATGAGGTAGTAGTTGTCGTTTTCGCCCGTGTAGCCATTGATTTCTTTCTTGAAGATGGCATTGACGCTTTCTTCACCCGTGTAGTAGAACTGGGTGCCGTCTTCGAACACGAAGCCATTGATTTCATTTCCATTTCTGAAGAGGCCGTTGGCATCCATCGTCAGAGTGGCACCGTCTTTCACGTTGATGCTGTTGTAGTTTGAGATGATGATGTTCTTCGCAGTGGTGTTTTCAGCAATTTCGCCATTGGTGAGGACTGAAGTCATGTAGTAGGTGGTGGTGACCATCGGGTTGTCTTTCTTGTAGGCTTTGCAAACCGAGTTCGTATTTTCAACAGCAGTAATATATTCTCCGTAAGCATATTTTCCAATATACTTATTACTATAGGTATTATTGCAAAACATTACACCAGAAGATTCGATTGCAGTCCATTCGTCATAACTATCATAGCCTGCATACATACTCCACATACCATAATAAGCCAAAAAACCACCACCATTATAAGATAATGTAGTTGTACTGCTTATTTCACTTTCGTAGTATTGTAGTTTCCAATTGATTCCAGATGAAACCAAAGTAAATATGTTTGCATTTGATGGCAAATTGGGAATTTCATCATTAATGATATTAACTTCATAGACATGATAATCCGAATTATATGAATATTTTTCACCCATGACATAATTATCATACACTAATACGATTTCATCACCAGCGCTCAATTCTGATGTGCTTGTAACTTTCTTCCAGGTTTCGCCGTCCTTGCTTGTTGCAGGCACGCTTTCAGTGTAGCTGAACACGGCATACAAGTCGTAATTTTGTGTTGGCAGTTCGTAGTTGCCTACGATGGCAGGTTTTTCAATTACGTATGTGCCGATAGAAGCAATGCCCCAGCCTTCGAAGTCCACTCCGGTAGGAACGTTGGCAGGATAATCAACGTTGACAGGATAATCTTCGCGGCATTGCAAAGTCTTTTCGAGTTCGCCATTCACAAAATAATTAATGGTGTAGGTCTGAAGCTGACGGAATGTAGCCGAAATGGTCACGTTGCTTGACGGCATATAGAAGCGGTAAGCACCGTACCAGTCATAATATTCAACGTCAGTCTGATCCTCATTATCGCATTTCACGCTCAATGATTCCAAAACGTAGTCGGTTGCTGGTGTAGCGGAGAAATAAACCGGAGTGCCAGCCAAAATGTCCTCGTATGGTTCATCAACGGTGATGGTGCCGTTCACCACTTCGCCGACATAAACGCTGTAGAGCGGAAGTGCGTTGAAGTTCACCGTAACGGTGACATCGCTATTCGGCATGTCGAAATAATAGCTGCCTTGATAAAGTGATGTTTCAACCGCATTTCCATTATCATCGCGGGTTACAACTACGGAACCAAATTCGTAACCAGTTGCAGGGTTAATGTTGAAAATGGCAATCTGTTCATTTTCTGCAATATGTGAAGTCTTGCTGACATCGTAATATCCGCTATACATTGGGGTTACGTCTTTCGTAACGTTATAATAAGGAATGGCATTGAATGTGGCGGTAACGGTGACATTGCTTGCCGGCATTTCGATGTAATAAGCTCCCATGTTAGGATTATAAGAAACAGCTACCGTTTCACTATTGTCGGTTCTTGTAGCAACAATTGAATTGTCCACAAAGACGTAATCGGTGTAGGCTTGAGGAGTCAGATAAACGGTTGTTCCGGCTGCGAATGCCGTAGCACTTGTAAGGTCGGTGTAAGCGATGGTGCCGCCAACGAGTTGCGGGTCAACGGTGACTGAATAGACCACGCTGAAGACAGCCGAAACGTTGACAGCGGCACTTGGCATTTCGAAAGTGTTTCCTGTGAGTGGTTCGTCATCAACAACGAAGTGGTCAAGGACGTAACCGGCATTTGGTTCGGCGACCAAAATGACTTCGGTTCCAGCAGGGGCTTGGGTGATGGTTTCGCCTTCATATTCGGCATGGATTGTGCCTTCTGCAAGTTCAGCGCAGCTGATGGCATATTGTGTGAGTTCGTTGAAAGCGACCGACACGGTGACGTCGTGTTCAGGCATTTCGAACGTGTTGCCCTCAATCTGTACACCATCAACCATGAAGTAATTCAAGGTGTAGCCTAAATTGAAGTCGGCTGACAGGGTGACAGTGGTGCCAGCGGTGGCTTCTTCCAAATCTGCCGAGATTGTGCCAATTTCTTCACTTGGCTGAGTGAGGGTGATGCTGAATTTTTCCAACAAATCAAGGGTATAGACCACTTGACCATTAGCATAGACAGAGGCATCGCTACATGTGAAGAGCGTTTCTCCGTTTTCAGAGATAGAGAATGAGCATTCAGAATTGTAGGAGCCCTTATGCCAAACAAAATCATAAGTGCCGTTGCACAAAGTGAGTGAGCCACTTTCGGTTCTGCCATTATTAATAGTTAAGGTTTTAATGGTATTGTTATTGCTTTTGTCGACAATAGTCAGATTAGCACCATTCCAACCATCGCCATAACTATCGTTCAGTGTATAATTGATAGTGTGTCCATCCCAGCAATCAGGAGTGGTAAAGTTTATTCCGCTGCTCCATGCGCTGGTTTCATCCTCGCCGCAAACAGCCTGCACTTTCACGGTATAGGTGGTGGAGAGTTCGACATCCAATATATAAGGATTGGTGACATTTTCATACACAGTACCGTTCACATCGAGGTTGTAGCTTTCAGCACCATTGTCGTTCCAACTGATGGTTGCGCCTTCGGCTGTAATGTTGGAAGCGGCTAAACCTGTAGGAGCTATACAAGATGAGCCACCTGTGTAGGTGAAAGTAGTCTTTGGAAGGAATTTATTAGTTTCAATGTATTGGCTTGAATAGCAAGAATTGTAGTTTGTTGTTATACCATAAAACTTGTAATTTGTATAACTGTCCGTGGTGATAACTTTAAAACTAATCAAAAGATTGCTGCCATTGTATTGGTACGGAGTGGTAAATGTAACGGTTAAATTTGTTTCGGAAAAATTCAAATTTCCAGACCAAACTGGAGTTAATCCAGCCGTAATAGCAGACGTGATAGTCGTAGTTGCAACTTCTCCGAGACTGCACTCCAAGACTGCATTTTGAATGCTACTATATTGCCCTGCTTGGTAGATGTAGAACTGCATTTGTGAAATGGTGCCGCCTGTCATTGCTCCAAGTTCAGACGCCGGAATAATGCATTGGGAAATGGTATTTGGGGTGTCAATCCATCCAGTGTTGAGAGGTATTTCACCATTCGCTGTCCCATTTTCATAAACGGTCAGTGTTTCCTGTCCCCAGCTCTTAAAGCCGGCAAGCGCCAAGAGCGTCATGAGTAGAATTGTAAATTTTCTTGTCATTTTTTTGTTTAATTTTAATTTAACTTTTTGATTTATTATAATTTAGATTTATTTTGCCATTTAAAAACTTCATGCCGAAACGGGCATAAGCACCCCTAAACGGCATAAAAAGCGTGCAAAAATACAAATAATTAACGTTGTTTTCGAAAAAAACTACATATTTTTAAGTATTTTTTATGGCAATAATATACAATTTGACCTTTTTTAAACCAAAACATACAAAACCCGCAAATATTGCGAAGCTGAACGCAGAGCCATGCGCGCATGAGCTATGCTGAGGCAAGCAATATTCAGTGAAACTAAAACCTTTCTCAATCCACCTTTGAATCTCGCAACCGCTCGATTCGTACCCGGCAGAGCATCGGAGATGCAGCTCCCGATGACCCCCGATTAGGGGGAATCGGACAAGAAAGAAAAAAGAGATTGATAGAGATTTAACTACGCTGAAATCGAAGATTCACCGAAGGTAATGCATAGCATTTGTTTCCAAAAAAACAACTCGGGGTCTAAAAGTATATTATTGCCTTTATTTATTTCTCAAAAACCCTAAGAATCTTCAGTTTGGCGTTTTCGGCCTTGCCGCCGTAGGGGTGCTCGCGCAGCGGCAGGTTGAAATGCGTTTTGCCTGTCAGGACGGTCTGTGGGTGCGTAAACTCGCGGAAGCCTCATTCGCCGTGGTAGGCGCCCATGCCGGAATGCCCCGTGCCGTTGAAGGGAACGCCTTTCACCATCAGGTGGATGCAGACCTCGTTGATGCAGCCGCCGCCAAACTGTTGGGTGCGCATCATGCGGTTGGCCCATTTCAAATCGTTGGTGAAGACATACATCGACAGCGGATGTTCGCGCCCGGCAATGATGTCCATCAAAGCGTTGATTTCATTGTCTTTGTAAGTGACAACGGGCAGCAAAGGACAGAAAAGTTCGTGTTGTACGATGTCGTCATTAATGTCAATAGGGTAGAGGATGGTAGGGGCGAAACGCCTTGAATTTTTGTCGCCGGTGCCGCCGAAAACGATGCGGGCTTTGTATTTGTTGGCAAGGCTTTCGCATTTGGCGTAGGCC
Source organism: uncultured Bacteroidales bacterium (assembly GCA_937884015.1). GTDB lineage: Bacteria > Bacteroidota > Bacteroidia > Bacteroidales > F082 > Limimorpha. The sequence continues at coordinate 154 of CALGBV010000395.1, read as the reverse complement.
GATTCGGTGATGAGTTTCGGGTATTCCTCATTCGTTTCGGGATGCGCTCCGAGTTGTTGCACAAAAGCCGCCTTCAACTCTTCGAGGAAAGGAACAGCAATTTCTTCTGCCACGGCTATCTGGTTGATATTGATGCAGATTTGTCCCGCATTGC
>CALGBV010000394.1 GCA_937884015.1 uncultured Bacteroidales bacterium | reverse complement strand
CCAGATGCCTGTGCGGATATCCTTCGGGAAACAAACGGACCAGTTTACCGCCACGCTGTCAACGCCTGCATTTGCGGCAAAATCTACATACTGGACTAATGTCTTTGGATTAGCTGCTTCGCTATCTAAAGCTTCAGGATAAGTAATTGCAGCTGTTTCGGTGATTTCGTAATAATGGTTCATCAAGTTGATTTCGACTTCGGGCAGCATGACAATCAAGGTGGTGTCACCGTTTTCCTCGATTCGGCCATAAACCACATTCACTTTGCTTTGGTCGCCCGAAAAATCAACAACGCTTGATTGAACAGGCATGCTTTCTTTGATCGTTGATGAGACACTCGTGACTTTAAACCTGATGGGATTGCTTGCCATTTGCGCAAAAACGCTCGTGTTGAGCAAGGCAAGGAAAAATATGAAAGCAAACTTTTTCATCTTCATTTATTTTGAAACGTTTTTCCATATTGCAAGTATTGTGCCAAAATAACGGATTGTCATTGTCATGGTCGCGGAAAAAAAGATTGACACGGAAAATCGTGTGTCCGATAAATCCGTGTCATCCGTGTTCAATTAGAATCTGTGTCTTTCGGTGTTTAGTCGCCGGCATGAAGCTTTGCAATGCCTGATTTGTTGAGTTTCTGCTCAGCGTATGCGCGGGTGACGACCAATTCCTTTTTGCCAATGTCCGATGGCATTTCAAACATGGCATCGCTCAGAATGGCTTCCATGATGGAACGCAATCCACGGGCACCGACCTTGAATTCCACAGCTTTTTCCACGACGAAATCGAGTGCATCGTCTTGAATGATGAGGTTGATGCCGTCCATCTTGAAGAGTTTCTGGAACTGTTTCACGATGGCGTTCTTCGGCTCGGTCAGGATGCGCTTCAGTGCGGCTTCGTCTAGTGGATTGAGGTGTGTGATGATAGGCAGACGGCCTACGATTTCCGGAATGAGACCGAATTTCTTGAGGTCGGCAGGGGCAAGGTATTGCAGCATGTTGCTCTTGTCGAGGACTTCGGACGAGTCGCTGCTGTAGCCAATCACGTTGGAGCGTTTTCTCGAGGCAATGATACGCTCGATGCCGTCAAAAGCGCCACCTGCAATGAAGAGAATGTCTTTCGTGTTGACAGGAATCATCTTCTGTTCAGGGTGCTTTCTGCCGCCTTGTGGCGGAACGTTAGAAACGGTGCCTTCCAGAAGTTTCAGCAAAGCCTGCTGAACGCCTTCGCCTGATACGTCACGCGTGATGCTCGGGTTGTCGCTCTTGCGGGCAATCTTGTCGATTTCGTCAATGAAGACGATGCCGCGTTCGGCAGCAGCCACATCGTAATCGGCGGCTTGCAACAGCTTGACGAGGATGTTTTCCACGTCTTCGCCCACATAGCCGGCTTCGGTCAGCACGGTGGCATCGGCAATGGCGAAAGGCACGTTGAGCATCTTGGCGATGGTGCGGGCCATCAGGGTCTTGCCTGTGCCGGTCTCACCGACAAGAATCATGTTCGATTTTTCAATCTCAACTTCGTCGTCAGTAACTCTTTGGCTGATGCGCTTGTAGTGGTTGTAAACGGCAACGGCCAAGGTGCGTTTGGCTTCGTCTTGTCCGATGACATATTGGTCAAGGAAATTCTTGATTTCCTGAGGCTTCTTCAATGAAAATCCAGACAAGGGATTGCCCTTGCCTGAATTTCCAAATTGTTCCTTGACAATGAGATAAGCCTGTTCTGCGCATTTTTCGCAAATCTTGCCATCGACTCCTTCAATGAGGAGCTTTACCTCGCTGGCTTTTTTGCCGCAAAATGAGCATACGCCTACTTTCTTAGTCGCCATGCTTATTTCTTTATGAGGACTTCGTCAATCATACCATATTCCTTGGCTTCGGCGGCGGTCATCCAGTGGTCGCGGTCGGAGTCGGCCCAAACCTTGTCGTAAGGCTGGCCTGAGTGGTTGGAGATGATTTCGTAAAGTTCCTTCTTCAGTTTCTGAATTTCGCGAGCTGTGATTTCAATCTCGGTGGCCTGACCTTCCACACCGCCCATAGGCTGGTGGATCATGACGCGGGAGTGAACCAATGCGGAACGTTTATTAGGAGCGCCTGCGCAAAGCAGAACGGCTGCCATCGATGCGGCCATGCCGGTGCAGATGGTGGCGACATCAGGCTGAATGAACTGCATGGTGTCGTAAATGCCTAAACCTGCGTAAACGCTGCCGCCAGGTGAGTTCAGGTAAATCTGGATGTCGCGCTTCGGGTCGGTCGATTCGAGGAAGAGCAACTGGGCTTGGATGATGTTGGCCACATAGTCGTCGATGGCGGTGCCAAGGAAGATGATGCGGTCCATCATCAGACGTGAGAACACGTCCATCTGGGCCACGTTGAGTTGGCGTTCTTCAATAACGGTTGGCGAGATGTAACCGTTGTTGTTGATTCTTGAAATGTATTGTTCCAATCCCAATGGGTTGATGCCCAAGTGCTTGGTAGCATACTTTTGAAATTCGTTGTTCATAAATGGTTCTGTTTTTTAGTTAGTAATTATTTTGCTTCGTTGGCCTTCTTTAGGCTCTCGATATAGTCTTCGTAAGTGGTCTCTTTGTAAGTGACTTTCATGTGTTCTTTCAGGAACTGGGTCATCTTGATGTCGGCGAGCTGATTCTTGGCATTGTTGATCTGCTCTTCTTCCTTCATCATGTTGTTGACGATGCTGTCGAGGCGGCCCTTCATTTCGTCGTCGAGGGTGGCGTAGTCGATGCCAGGGAAGATCTGCTTGAGCACGAAGGCACGGAGTTCTTCGTCCTTAACAACCAGGTCCATGTTGTCCTTCACGATGGCGTCTTCGATGATCTGCCAACGCAGGCCTTTTGCATAGTTGCTTTCGTAGTTGGCTTCAACATCTTCAACAGTAATCTTGTTCTGACTGTTTTCAACAATCCAGCGCTTCAGGAATGCATCTGGCAGGTCGAACTTCACTTCGCTGACGAGCTTTTCAATCATCTGGTTGAAGAGGATCTGGTCGGTTTCGTTGACATACTGCTTTTCCATTTCTTCCTTCACGGCTGCCTTGAAAGCGTCAAGTTCCTTGATGTCTCTGCCAGGGAACACCTTTTCGAAGAAATCAGCGTTGAGTTCCGGCTTTTCTTCGCGGGTAGCATCATCGATGATGATGTTGAAATCGCTGTCGGCTGGAGCGTCTTCGCCCAGAACCTTAGCGGCTGCTTCGTCAGAACCGAGGGCCTTGGCGAAATTGAAGATGAATTCAGCACCGACTTCCTTGCCGATGAGCATGTCCTTCGATTCCTGGTCCTTAATCTGGTCCATGTGGAAGAAGAGGCTCTTCTTGAAACCGTCTTCGACTTCCTTGCCATCTTCGGCTTCGCAAACCTTCAGTTCCAGTTTGTCGTTTTCGCTAACGGTTTCTGCATGAACGATGTTAGGGTTTCTTTCGATGATATTGTCGATGGTCTTGTTTACTTCTTCGTCAGAAGCGAGCACCTTGGCGGCTTCGATTTCCATGCTGGCAAGGTCAACTTTCACCTCTGGTCTGATGGCTGCTTCGAAGCAGAAATCCATGTCGTCCTGCTTTTCGAGGTCGGCTGGCTGCTGGTCAGGGTCGTTGAGCGGATAACCGAGGAGGTTGAGGTTGTTGTCAGTGATATGCTTGTTGAGGTTTTCTGAAACGATGTCGTTCAGGGCTTCCATCTTGGCTTGCGTGCCATACATCTTCTTTATCATGCCCATCGGGACCATGCCTGGACGGAAACCTGGCATGTTGGACTTTTGTCTCAGACCTCTCAATATTTCGTCTAATCTTTTTGCGTAATCTTCCTTAGTAACGCTAATCTTAATGGAGATAAGGTTTTCTCCTTTTGCTGTCTGTTCGATATTCATTTTTTATCTTATTGATTTTCTTTGTCTTGTGCGGATGAAGGGACTCGAACCCTTACTTCTTTCGAAACTAGATCCTAAGTCTAGCGCGTCTACCAATTCCGCCACACCCGCGTGTAGGCCAATTTTTGAGGGTGCAAAGATACAATAATTATATTAATATAAGGTGTTTTGACCTTAGTTTTTTACGTCAAGGGCATCGCGGAGGGCATTCCCGACGAGCATGAACGCCAGCACCAAGAGCATGATGGCAATGCCGGGCAGGATGGCCAAGTATGCGGCATCGAGGATGATGAAGGCGTAGTTTTCTTTAATCATGCTGCCCCATGATGGCATAGGGGGCTGTACGCCAATGCCTAGGAAACTCAAGCCGGCTTCCAAAAGAATTGCCGAGGCGAAATTGGCTGCCGAAACTACGATAATCGGGTTGATGATGTTGGGCAAAATATGCTTGAAGATGATGCGGATGTTCTTGAATCCCAATGCTTTTCCTGCCTCAACGAAGGTGGTCTCGCGTATGGAGAGAATCTGTCCGCGCACGATACGCGCCACTTCGACCCACATGGTCAGGCCGACGGCAATGAAGACTTGCGCAATGCCTTTGCCCAGGGCAAACGTGATAGCGATGACCAAAAGCAGGGTAGGGATGGACCACACCACATTGATGAACCACACCACCACATCGTCGACTTTGCCGCGGAAAAATCCGCCTAAACTGCCGACCGTGATACCGATGAGCAGACTGAGGAACACGGCAATGAAACCGACGGTCAAGCTGATGCGGCTGCCCAAAACAAGGCGGCTGAGGAAATCGCGGCCGAACTGGTCGGTGCCCAAAAGGAACTTCTGGTGCTTTGTGCAGTTGCGCAGAATGTAGTTCTCGGCATCGGCTTGAGAACTGAAGTTTTTCTTTGTAATCTCTTGATTGCTATAGGTTTCAGCTCTGACGGTACCACTCTGTTCTGGGTTGAAAAGGAATACTTCCGTCTGCGAATCGCTGATTCTCAAACTGTCGTATGGGACGAAAATGTAATCGTCGGGCTTGCCTTGCAATAGGGTCTTGAAAAACGACTGTTTCAGATTAGGCCTCTCTTTTGGAATCAGCAGCATGTTGACTTCGAAGCCAGGTTTCTGCGTGCTGAGTTCCAGTAACTGGCGGTTGGCATTGGGTGTCGGGTCGGGAATGAAACAGTAGGCGAAAATGGCTAATAGGGCAAAAACGATGATGAAAAAGGAGGCCGCCATGCCTAGCTTGTTCTTGCGGAACCGTTGCCAGGCAAGGGCTTTTGGTGATTGTATCTGTGTCTTTTCCTTTTCCATTTTTCAATGCCTCGTTTCGGGACTACAAAAATAGGAAATGTTTCACAAAACAAATGTGATTTCACAAAACTTTCACAACCTTGGCAAAACCTTTTTATGAAGGGAACCTCGCAACCGCTCGATTCCTTCCGTCGCTTTACGCTTCGGGGATTGTGCCACGAAATCAGGTCTCTGAGTGCAATCGAAGGACCGTTTTGCGAAGCGCCCCACACCGCGACAGCGTATTGCATGCGTCAGCCCACACCGCGATAGCGTCATTTCCGCGCAGGCGGAAATCTAATTTCAAACTTTGCAGTTGTTGATGTGTAAAGGTAAAACTCATAATGAGGTCCTAATTATGTCTTTCTGTAAATTGATTGCCTAAAAAACATCTTCATTCAATTTGATAAATCCCTACCTTTGCAGGCATGAAAGACATCATCGAACTGAGACACCTGCTGCACGCAAACGCAGAGCTTTCCGAACAGGAAATAGAGACCAATCGCATTCTGAATGAATGGGTTAGCAAAACGAATCCCGATTTGCAGATTGAGAGAATCGGGGGCTATGGCTTGGCTGCCTTGTACAAAGGGAAAGAGCCAGGCAAGCGTATTTTGGTTCGTGGCGACATCGATGCATTGCATATTCCCGAGCCGAATAACATGAGTTATCGCTCTCAGCATGAGGGCGTCTCTCAAAAATTACGTTTGAATGTCTCTGTGGTTACAGATAACGATGGAGATTATGATGCAGTAACCGATGGGGATGGAATCAGCAGACATTTATGTGGGCATGATGGTCATGCTGCCATTTTGTGCGGCTTGGCAAGCCTGCTGACCGATTGCCGTCCCGAAAAAGGTGAAGTCGTGCTGCTCTTCCAGCCTGCCGAAGAGACGGGACAAGGGGCAAAGGCCATCTTGCGTGACCCGCAGTTTGAGCAAATCATTCCCGACACGGCTTATGGCTTGCACAACTTGCCGGGCTTTGAGGCGGGACAAATCTTAGTCAGGAAAGGTTGTTTTGCTGCAGCTTCCTTTGGCTTGAAACTGGTCTTCGAAGGCAAGACGGCTCATGCCTCACAACCTGAGACGGGCAAAAACCCTTCAGAACTTTTAGCCGTCCTCGTCCATCAGTTGGAGAAGAAACGCGAGATGCTGAAGGAGGTGAAGCCTTTGACCACTTTCGTCATCACGCATGCCGTCTTGGGCGAGGAGACTTTTGGCGTGGCGCCAGGTCATGCCGAAATATGGCTCACGCTCCGCAGCTTCGACGATAAGAATCTTGAGATGCTGGCCGACCAGGTCATAGCCTTATGTCAAGCCAAGGCGAAAGACTATCTGTTCGATTTCAGTTTTACTATGCACGAGGCTTTTGCCGCTACCAACAGCAGCGATGCCAACGTGACGGTCATCGAGAATGCGGCTAAGCGTTTGGGACTCAGTCTTGGCCATCTTACTGAGCCTTTCCGCTGGTCGGAGGACTTTGGCCGTTTTGGTGCCGTGTGTCCGGTAGGCTTCTTTGGACTGGGTTCGGGTTATGCCCAGCCTGCCTTGCACAATCCGGAATATGATTTCCCTGATGCCATCCTTGAGACGGGCATCAACATGTTTGCCGAAATCATCAATGAGGAATTGGGATAGTGTCTTGTGTAAGTTTACAGTTGTTTTATTTCACAAAACCTTCAAAACATAGGCAAAACCTTTTCATGAAGGGAACCTCGCAACCGCTCGGTTCCACCCTTCGCTTTACGCTTCGGGGATTGTGGCTCTTAATCAGCTCCCTGGGCGATAGTTGAAGGACCGTGTCGCATAGCATCGCAGTGCTAAAGCGCTCTACATCGCGACATCGTTCTGTATCGCGATAGCGCCCTACGTCGCGACAGCGCCCCACGTCGCGACAGCGTCCCGCGTCGCGACAGCGTCATTCCCGCGCAGGCGGGAATCTCATTCCAAACTTCAGTGTCGATAAAACATATAATGAGCCCCTAATCCTTCTGAACCACACTTAGTTGTGAATCAAGACCCTGCCTCCGCAAGGATGACGGCGGGAGTGACGGCCCCCAAAAAGGTTGTTG
>CALGBV010000393.1 GCA_937884015.1 uncultured Bacteroidales bacterium | reverse complement strand
GATGAAAGTGGTCAGGATGAGGCCGATGACTGGGAACATGATTTTTTCGGTCTTGTTCACCATGCGTGGAGCCTTCATCTTGATGACGCGTTCTTTCTTGGTGGTCAGCAAACGGATGATAGGTGGCTGAATCACAGGAACCAGAGCCATGTAGGAATAAGCTGCAATGGCGATAGGTCCGATGAGGTTGCGGGTGCCGCCTGTACCGTTAGCGAGGCGTGATGACAGGAAGATGGCGGTAGGACCGTCAGCACCACCGATGATGCCGATAGCACCTGATTCTCTCAGATTGAAGCCTAAATACAAAGCGCCGATGAAGGTGATGAACACGCCCAACTGAGCGGCAGCACCCAACAGCATCAGCTTTGGATTAGCAATCAGTGAGGAGAAGTCGGTCATGGCGCCGATGCCCAAGAAAATCAATGGAGGATAAACGCCTGAGGTCACACCGAAATAGAGGTAATTCAGCACACTGCCTTTCTGGTAAAGACCAGTCTGGAGGTTCAGTTCACCGCTTTCAAATATCTGACCTAGGAAAGCCTTGATTTCCTCGATGTTGGCCGAAGCCATGCCGCAGTCGATAAGTGTCTGCTTGTCGAGTTTTTCGTAGGCCTTGACGGCTTCACTCAACACCATGTTCTTATCGCCGTCGCCGCCAAAGATGGCATAAAGCAATCCTTTGACGGAATCGAGGTCGAAATGATAGGCTCCCGAGTCGAGGGCCGATTGGGCGAAACCGACGGCATCACCCAAATTGATACCCGTACCTTGATAGAAAGGAATGTTACCGCAAATGATACCGACACCAATCGGGATGAGCAGCATAGGTTCAAATTCGAAGCGAACGGCTAAGAAAATGAACAGAATACCGACCAAAATCATGATGATGTTGCCCAGTTTGCAGTTTCTGAAACCGGTCAGCAGCCAGAATTTTTGCATACCGTCCTTGAACTGAGCCTTCATGGAAGTGTCTACTGGTTCAACGACTTGAGGTTCGTCAGCGACTTGGGCTGTCTCGACAACAGCTTCAGCCTCTTCTTCAACAGCAGGCATTGAGTCGGCAATCATGGTGTCGACCAAATCGGCCTGTTGAGCGATGCCTTCTTCGACAGTCATGTCCGTCACTTCTTCGGTCTGCGCAAACAGCTCGCTAACCTTGGTTGCAAACAGCGGGTTGTTCACAACGGCAAAGTTAAAGAGGATGAGCAGGGCCAAAGTGGCGAGGATTGTCACAGGCTTTCTGTAAATACTTTTCTTTCCCAGCATGTCCTTATCCGATTACGATTAAAACATCACCTTGAAGAACATTGTCGCCCTGGCGGCAGTTGATGGCGGTAATGGTGCCGTCACATTCTGCGAGCAGGTTGTTTTCCATCTTCATTGCTTCGTACATCAACAGCTTGTCGCCCTTCTTGACGGCAGCGCCTTCCTTGACGTAGATTTGCATGATGGTGCCTGGAAGAGGAGCTTCCATCTTGTGGCCAGGACCGCCGGCGGCAGCCTTCTTGGCAGCCGGTTCAGCCTGCTGTGTAGGAGCAGTGCTCTGGGTCTTGGCGGGACGGGCTACAGGCTTCACGACAGGAGCAGCCTGCTCTTCCATTTCCACTTTATACTGAGTGCCATTCACATTGACGTCGGCGATGTTGCCTTCAATGTTCTGCACTTCCACTTCGTATGCTTTACCACTAATGGTGAATTTAAATTTTTTCATTTTGTCTTAAAATTAACGATTCCAGTGTCTAACTCCGTAACTTTTATCATTCCAAGAAGTTTGTCTTCTTTCGATTGTGAGGACGTTGCTTTCTTCATCATGAAGATTCGTTGAGAGGTAAAGGGCCATGCCGATGGCGGTGAGCACTTCGGCAGGGATTTCACCTTCGGCAACCTTCGTTTCTGCTTTCACAACAGGCTTGTTTTCAACCTTTTTCTGTTCAGGGGCAATCTTCTTTGCATCTTGTTTTGAGAAATAAGAGGCTATGCCGCGGAAAATCATCGAAAGGATGAAAAGGGCGATGATGACGATGCAGAAACCTGCAATGGTGACAACCCAACCTTTGGAATAAACCCAAGGTTCGTGTGCCGCTAATATTTGAAAATGTGACAGACTCATTTCCTTACAGTTTACAGTGGAATGTTAGAGTGTTTCTTTTCAGGATTGGCCAGACGCTTGGTCTCGAGCGTGTGCAGGGCACGGATGATGCGGAAACGCGTGTTGCGTGGCTCAATCACATCGTCGATGTAACCGAACTTGGCTGCCTCGTAAGGATTGGCAAACTTGTCTTGGTATTCCTTTTCCTTCTTGGCGACAAATTCAGCGCGTTCGTCTGGGTTGGTGATTTCGGCAATCTTCTTGCCATCGAGCACTTCAACAGCACCTGATGCGCCCATGACGGCGATTTCGGCTGTCGGCCATGCGTAGTTGACGTCGTTACGAAGCTGCTTGCAGCCCATGACGAGGTGCGAACCACCGTATGACTTTCTCAGTGTGACGGTAATCTTCGGGACGGTCGATTCGCCGTAGGCATACAGCAGTTTTGCACCGTGGACGATGATGCCGTTGTATTCTTGGCCAGTGCCTGGCAGGAAGCCCGGGACATCGACGAAAGTGATGATCGGGATGTTGAAGGCATCGCAGAAACGGACGAAACGTGCGCCTTTGCGTGAAGCGTCGCAGTCCAAAACGCCAGCGAAGAAGGCCGGGTTGTTGGCGACGATACCCACCGAAATGCCATCGAGACGGGCGAAGCCGACGATGATGTTCTTGGCGTAGTTCTTATGGACTTCGAGGAAGTCGCCGTTGTCGACCACTGCATTGATGATGTCGGCAACGTTATAAGGCTTGTTCGGGTTATCAGGGATAATCTGGTTCAGGGCATCTTCCATGCGGTCGATTGGGTCGTTGCACTCGACGATAGGAGCATCCTCCATGTTGTTCTGAGGCAGGAAGGAGATGAGGCGACGGATGAGGTTGAGGCCTTCTTCTTCGTTTTCGACGGCAAAGTGTGCCACGCCTGACTTCTGTGCGTGAATCTTGGCACCACCTAAGTTTTCGGTTGAAACGTCTTCACCGATGACGGTCTTCACGACTTTTGGTCCCGTGAGGAACATGTAGCTGTTGTCCTGGGTCATGAGGATGAAGTCGGTCAAAGCTGGTGAATAAACGGCACCACCGGCGCAAGGGCCGAAGATGGCTGAAATCTGAGGGATGACGCCTGATGCGTTGATGTTGCGCTGGAAGATTTCGGCGTAACCTGCCAAGCTGCGTGAGCCTTCCTGGATACGGGCACCGCCTGAGTCGCAGATGCCGATGACAGGAGCGCCGACCTTCATGGCCTGGTCCATCACCTTACAGATCTTTAATGACATGGTCTCGCTCAAAGCACCGCCGAAAACGGTGAAATCCTGAGCATAGACGTAAACGACGCGACCGTCGATGGTACCGTGACCGGTGACGACGCCGTCGCCGAGATACTGCTGCTTGTCGAGACCGAAGTCGGTAGTGCGGTGTGTGACAAACATGTCAGTCTCTTCGAAGCTACCTTCGTCGAGAAGGATAGCGATGCGTTCGCGGGCAGTCATTTTGCCCTTCGCATGTTGAGAGTCAATGCGCTTTTGGCCACCGCCTAAGCGGGCTTCGTTGCGCTTGTCTAACAGTTCCTGAATTTTCTGTTCAATTAACATGATTTTGAATAGGATATTAGAGGATTTTATTTTTTGTAAATGCCCAAACCGTCGTAACGCAAGCATTACAACAACGTGTGAACCCTTGCCAATGTTCGGGTTTCACTGCCTGCAGCGGCTTGGAAAGGATTTTCTTACTTGTTCTTGTTTTCGCAAAGCTCAGTCAGAACGCCGCAAGTTGATTTCGGGTGCAGGAAAGCGATGCTCAGGCCTTCGGCGCCACCGCGTGGGGTCTGGTCGATGAGGCGGATGCCGAGTTCCTTGGCCTGTTCAAGCTGACCTTCAAGGTTTTCGACTGCGAAAGCGATGT
>CALGBV010000392.1 GCA_937884015.1 uncultured Bacteroidales bacterium | reverse complement strand
CCAGTGAAACGATAGTCACAATCACGACCGTCGATGGCAACTTCGTCAAGGAACTGTTTTCGGAAGGCGGTCAGGCCGTTTGGGACTGCACCTCGGCCGATGGACGTAAGGTCACGCCAGGTGTTTACCTGATTTTCGTCAGCAACGAAGAAGGTCAGAACCGTTTCGCCACCAAAATACTTATAATGAACTGATGGACGGCAAGCTGCAGGGCATCGTCTTGCAAAGCATCCGCTACGGCGACACGAGCCTCATCGTCAAAGTCTATACGCGCGACCTCGGCCTGCAGTCGTATATGATAAAAGGTGCGCTGAGCCGTACCTCGAAAAGCCGTGCGGCTTTCTTTCAGCCGCTTAATGTCATCGAGTTTGTGGCGAGCGGCAAAAACCTGCATGGTGCTTTGGGTTATATCAAGGATGTGCAGATGGCTTTTTTCTACCAAACCTTGTTTTCGGAGATGAAAAAAAGCGCCATCCTGATGTATGTGGCCGAACTGCTCTCGAAGTCGCTGACCGAACAGGAGCAGAACCTTACGCTTTACGATTTCATCCTCCATTCCTTGCAGTGGCTCGACCTGACGGATGAGAACTATGCCAATTTCCCCTTGTTTTTCACTTTGGAGCTGAGCCGTTTCTTAGGCTTCTATCCCAAGACCAATGAGGCATCCTTGCCCTTTTTCGACATGATGGAGGGCCATTTTGTTGGTTCCGCCCCCATACATCCCTATTATCTGGAAGGCGATTCCGCATTTATTCTGTCGGCCATGCTCAACCAGGACTTGGAGAAAGCCATGCAGATGCCGCTCAATGTGGTGCAGCGCCGCAACCTGCTCGATGGCATCATCACCTTCATGCGGCTTCATGCGCCATTCCTGAAAAGCCTGCAATCGCACGAGGTGCTGCAGTCGGTGCTGGGGTGACAACAAAAAAAGCATCAGTCGAACTGATGCTTTTTGTCTTTTACGGATTGACTCGCCTTAACGCAGTTCCAATGAGGTCTGCCCAATCAGCTTGCCGCCTTGTTCGTAGACGTCGACGAAATAGTAGCCTGGCATCATTTCATATTCAGCCGGCTTGATGTAATAGGCGCGTACAGAGGTTTCCTTGTTGTCGTAGTTCACTCTGACCTTTTCGGTGTATTGCAGCGTTTCGCCATTGGCTTCGAAGGCATATTCGTCGCCCTTGCCCTTGCTGATGATGGCTTTGGTCGGGTCGGCAATGCGGATGTAGAAGACCTTGGTGCCGGCTTCAACTAGGTCGTTTTGCGCGAGAGTGAAGTCGATTTTGATGCGTTCAGCTTTAGCAGCCTTGTCGGTCTCGGTCTCGGTTCTGCCGCCTTTGAAACGCACAGCATTGGCCTGGAAGTTGTAGATCTTCATGGTGGCGGCCATGTTCACCTTGCCGGTCAGTTCTTCGGCCTGTCGTGTCAGGTTGTTGTTCTTGCGCACTTCGCCTTGATATTCTTCGCGGATGCGTTCGTTTTCGGCCACCAGTTCGCGGTTGACGGTGAAGAGCGAGTCCATCTGTTTCACATATTTCTGCGAGATGGCTTGCAGTGCGGTTACTTTCTTCTTGATGCGGTTGTAGTCCCATTGCGAATCAAGGAGTTTCTTGATTTCGTCGGCATCGGCTTGGATGATGCTGTCTTTTTCGGCCAGTTCCATGCTGAGTTCGCCGTAGCTTTCCTTCAGTTCGTTGTGGACGCGAATTAGGCTGTCGAATTCGGCCTGGAAGTCGGCGCGTTGCATTTCCTTCTCGTTCTCTAAAGCGGAGAGGTCTTTTTTAATCGACGACATCCAGATTAGAAGGCCAATGACTGCGGCAGCGAGGATTGCAATGACTGCGTAAATCCATACTGCGGTTTTCTGTTTTTTTTCTTCTGACATATTGCACAAAGTTTTTAATTTGCTGAATCGGTTTGTCTGTTTTGAATGATAAACGTATTTGCCCGTGTTTTTGTTTTATGCTCACTCGATTATCGGCTCAACTTTGGTTCTCGGGATGCTCACGGGCAGGTATTGTCCGACGGCTTCGATGTAAATAATGAGTTTCTTCACATCCTTTGTCGAAACGAGCCTGCCTTCCAGTCCTATCAATGGTCCGCTGATGATGCGCACCATCTGCCCTTCCTGCAAGTCGCAGGTCTCCTGGGTTTTCTTGCTTTCGTCGTAGTCATCAATGTATTTTTTGATGGCCGCAATTTGGTTCTCGGGAACGATGACGGGTTGATGCTCGAAGGTGACAAAGCGAAGCACTCCATAGATGTTGAGGATTGGAATGTGTTGCTTGGCGTTGGAATGGACGAAGACATACGATTTGAACAGTGGCTCCTCGACTCTTTTCTTTCGGTCGCTCCATTGCTTGATGGTGGTGACCAAAGGCAGGTAGTAGTCGATGCCCAAGTCTTGAAGACGTTCGGCGACTTTTTTCTCCGACCGCGACTTGACATAGATGGCGTGCCAATGTTTTTCCTCGTTAGCAAACATTGTTTTTATTTTCTTTTCTTATGTTTCTTTCCGCTTTCTTCTTCGCCATAATAGCCGCTGCCGTAGTAGCTGCCGTCATTCTTGCCATATCGGCCGTAACCGTAACTGTAGGCGTAGCTGTAGCCGTATTTGTAGCTGCCGTAATGGTAGCCGTAGCCGCCTTCTTGCTTGATGCCGTTCAGGATGATGTTGACTTTCAGGCCGCGGTCTTCAATGTCCTTGATAATGCTGGCAAAGATGTTTTTGTTGGTGACCTGCTGACGCACAACATAGAGGTTGACGTCGCTGTGGCGCATAAGCAGGAAGGCATCGGTGACGAGGCCGAGCGGAGGCGTATCGATGATGATGTAATCGTAGATTTCTTTCAGCTTGTCGAACAATTCGTTGCATTTGTCCGAAGCTATCAGTTCGGCAGGATTCGGTGGAATTGGGCCGCTAGTGATAATGTCGAGGTTCGGAATCTTTCCGGATGCCTGAATGACATCGTCTAATGTGTCTTTGTTGGAGAGATAAGTGCTGAGGCCTATGTTGTTGTTTAGACCGAATTCCTGGAAGAGTTTCGGCTTACGCATGTCGAAGCCTAGCAGAACGGTCTTTTTGCCATAAAGGGCATAGATGGAGGCCGTGTTGATGCTGTTGAAGGTCTTGCCGACGCTTTGCGAGTCGCCGGTAACCAGAATGACGCTCTTTGGCTTGCCTTGCGTGATGTATTCCACATTGGTTCTGATTGAGCGGAACGATTCGGCAATAGGCGCTTTTGGCGAATTAATGACGACTAGCGGGTCTTTGCTGTTCGATTCGACGATTTGTCCGATAATCGGGAAACTGGTGAGTTTCTCGATGTCTTTCCTGTCTTGGATTGCCGTATTGAAGAAATCCTTGAGGAAGAGATAAAGTGCCGGTATGAGCAGACCTAATATCAAGGCGATGAGGTAGTTCATCGAGGATCGGGGTGCAATTCTGTAGGTTTTTTCTAAACGGGCTTCATCAATGATTTCGTTGTCAGGCGTGTTGGAAGCTCTCAGGATCTGGGCTTCGGCACGGCGCTGCATTAAATAATTATAGGTGTTTTGGTTGAGTTCGAATTTTCTCTGGTAGCCGATGAGCTTGCGCTGCTTGTGAGGCAGGTTGCGTGATTCAAGTTCGGCTTTTCCGATGCGTTTGTCAACTTCGGCAATACTCATCTGGGTGTTCGAAACAAGGTTGTTGACGGTCTCTAAAAGTGTTCTCTTTGAAGTGAGGATTTGTTCGTCCATCTTGATGATGGTCGGGTGCTGTTCGGTGAGGGTGATGACCTGAACGGCTTTGGCTTGTGACAGCGAGACGAGGTCGACGACGAGTTTGTTGATAAGAGGGTCGTTGATGCCCATGGTGCTAGGTGCGGCAAGATTTTCAGGATCATCGATTTGCATCTGGATGTAGCTCTGAAGGCGCTTGTATAGTTTCAGGTTGACGTCCATTTCAGCTTTTTCCTTTTCCAAGGCGCGTATAGTCGAAAGCACTTGCGAGGTCTGGGCGTCAAGGTTCATCAGGTCGTTGGTGGTGCGGAAATCCTGCAGGTCGATTTCGGCATTGGTCAGCGAATCCTGGATGCCGCTCAGCTCCCTGTCAATGAAATTGATGGTGTTTTCCGAAACCGCATTCTTCTTCTCTAATCCGCGACTTACATATTCAAGAAGGAGAGCGTTAGTGAAATCAACGATTTTCTGGCGGTTGGTTCCCGAGGTGATAACGGAAGCGATTGACGATTGCTTGTTGAGCGGGCTCACTGAGTAGTTCATTTGCCTTACTAAGCTTGGATAATCGTTGATTACGAACATCATCTTGCGGTTTTTGTCTTTTGCATAACTGCTGCTGTCATTAAACACAATGCGCATGCGGTTGTAACCGTTGTCGATCCAGTCACCTTGGGCGTATTCGCCTTTTATGTCCACTTTGGATGAATGGCCACTTACTGGCTTGCAAAGGATGAAATCGTAGGTCTTGTGATATTCCGATTTGGCTTTCAGGGCGATGTGGTTCTCATCAAGCATGGAAAGCTCATACGTGAGGCCTACGGTCTGCGGTACGCTCCTGTCAAACTCAACCGTGAAAGGTGATGTTTTATACATTTCTGTAGTCGCGATTCTTCCCTTCTCAAAATAACTCACTTCGAGGTTCATTTTTTTCACGACACGCTCAGTCAAGGTGTAGGATTTGAGGATGGCCATTTCGTTCCCCATGTTTTGGAAATTGCCGAACGAGGCCCCGGTCATAATGGTGGTGGGGTCGACGCTCCTGTCTTCCTTGATGAGGACGGTGCCAGAGGTCTGGTAGATATTGGTTGAATATCTGTTGATGAGAAAGGCTACAGCAAGAGCGATGATGGCTCCGCCTAAGAAAAGATACCAGCGGCTGAGAAATATGTAAATCAGCCCCTTGATGTCGATGCTTTGCTCATCGTTGTTTTGGGTTTTGTATGATGTTTGTGTATTTTGCATGATGATTAGTTTTTCTTAAGTAAGGTGAATAACGTGATGCCAAGGGTGATGACAGAAATGACAGTCGAATATGGGAATGTTGAGAAACCCCATTGCTTGATTTTTAGCGGCTCAACGTAAATTATGTCGTTGGGCTTCAGATAGTAGTAAGGTGATGAAAGAATGTCGGCATCGCCAATATTGACAATGGCAATCTCTGATCCGCTGCTGGTCTGACGTATGATTTTCACCTCGTCGTTTTTGGCAAATGTGGTGACATTGCCCGCCATTGACAAGGCTTCGAAAATGTTGATCTGTGCTTGATAGACTTTATACATGCCAGGCTTGTGGACTTCGCCCGTCATTGTGATATTGAAATTCGAGAGTTTTACAATCAGTGTGGTACCGCTGACATATTGGTTGATGGCCGTTTGAAGTTTGTTTTTAGCTTCTTCGACGGTGAGGTTCTTCACTTCTACGATGCCTACCAAAGGCATTTCTATGCAGCCTTCTTCATTAATGTTGTAGCTCTGCAAGTAAATGGCAGCATCACTCGAAACGGTTCTGTTCGAGTTGTCTCCGTTGAACATCGAGGTGCTTTTTTCGTCGAGGACGTTCAATGCCCTGATGTAGAGGTTGTCACCAGGCTGAAGCCTGTAATTGACGGAGCGGTCGTTCACATAATTTTCCGACAGGGTCTCGCTTTGCATTTTCGCCTCTTTGAGGAATAGCATTTTTTTCTGTGGAACGCAGGATGAAAAAACTATAGTCAAAACTGTGACCAGTAGCAATGTCTTGTGTTGAAGTATAAAAGTTTTCATATTGTTATTTGTTATAAAGTTTCAGACTTCTGACGCCCTCTATGGGAGTGATGGGCATTCTGTATTCGATTTGGAATTTGTATTTTCCTGGGTCAGCGAGCATCAAGGCGTTGTTGATGGGCAGGTTGAATGTGTAGCAGCCGTCAACGAGTTCGGAGTTCCAGTTGCCTTGGCTGTCTTTCAAGGCAAACTTGTAGGCCTTGCTGCGGTAAGGGTTGCCGTAGGCATCGAAAACCGAAAAGACCATTGAGAAATCATTGTACTGGTAGGCTTCAGTGAAACTGATGTCCATCGACAAGTCGTAGGTGGTCTCTTCCTCGATTTCGATGTCATTTGTCACGAAATCAAAACGTTCCCACGTGTCGTTCAAGAATGTCCTTGAAAGGATGTCGTTGCATTTCTTTGCCGAATTGCTGCTGCAACAGCAAAACAAAAAGGCGAAAATTGCAAATGATAAAAACTTAATGTGCTTCATAATACCGCTATAAATTTTGCAAAAATACGAAATTGCCTTATAGAAACAATTTTTTAAGTCCATTTTTTGCTGAAATGTGTTTCATTAAAAAAAAGTCTCGGTGTAAATTGCTATCTGATTTTTTCGTGTTACCTTTGCACTTTCCAAAATTTGTTATGAGCACGGGGAATAAAAATCTGGCTAGCAGGCGTTTTGTTGTCATGGGCATTTTCGTTGCCGTTGGCATCGTATATATCATCAAGTTGTTTTCGCTGCAGGTCGTCGACAGACACTACAAGCAGCTGGCTGACAATAATGCTTTGCGTTTCGTGACGCAGTATCCGGCACGTGGCAAGGTGTTCGACCGCAATGGCGAACTATTGGTTTTCAATGAAGCAGTCTACGACTTGCTCGTTGTGCCGAAGCAGGTCAAGGACATCGACACCATGTACTTTTGCCGTCTTTTGAGCATCAGTAAGGAATCGTATATCGAGCGCATTACGAAGGCAAGGGACTATTCCTTGCTGAAATCGTCGGTTTTCCTGTCGCAGATTTCCAAAGAGGATTATTCGCATGTGGCCGAGGTGCTCTATAAGTTTCCGGGCTTTTATTTCCAGACCCGAACCTTGCGCCATTATCCCAATTCGATTGCGGCCCACACCTTGGGCGACATCGGCGAAGTGGGGCAGGCGCAGCTTGATGCCGATCCATACTACAAAATGGGTGACTATGTGGGCAAGTCGGGCTTGGAAAAATCGTATGAGAAGGAACTTCGTGGCAAAAAAGGACTGAAAGTGGTCATGGTGGATGTCCATAACCGCGAAATGGGCAGTTTCATGGATGGCGAAATGGATGAGGACCCTGTGGCGGGCAAGGACATCTATTTAGGTATGGATGCCGAACTGCAGGCCTACGGCGAGAAACTGATGCACGGCAAAATCGGGTCCATCGTAGCCATCGAACCTTCTACGGGCCAGATACTTGCCTTCGTTTCTAGTCCGACCTACGACCCGAATCTGCTGGTTGGCCGTGAACGTGGCGCAAATTACAAGGCCTTGCAGGAAGACCCGATGAAGCCTTTGCTGAACCGTGCCATCAACGGAACTTATCCTCCAGGCTCCACCTTCAAGACCGTCATCGGCCTGATTGCCTTGCAAAGCGGCAGCATCACGCCGGCAACGCAGTTCCATTGCAGCGGTCCAGGTTCGTTGCCTATCAAATGCACCCACCATCACGGCGGTTCGCCCGATTTCGCCAATGCCATCATGAATTCGTGCAACCCTTATTTCTACGAATCGTTTAAGGCAACCATCAACAATCCGAAGTTCGGCAACATTAAGAACGGCTATCAGTATTGGAAAGACATGACCTACAAAATGGGTCTGGGTCATAAGTTCGACACGGATATTCCTTACGAACTTTCGGGCAACATCCCATCGCGCGAATATTACGATAAGATGTATAACGGACAGTGGAATTCAGTGACCATCCGCTCGTTGGGCATCGGTCAGGGTGAGGTGTTGCTGACGCCTTTGCAGTTGGCCAACATTGCGGCTACCGTTGCCAACGAAGGCTATTATTATCCGCCGCATCTCATCAAGTGTTTCGGCGACACGACGGCCATTCCCGAGGTGATGACCACAAAGGTTGAAACGGGTGTCGAAGCACGGCATTATAAAGTCATCAAGGCCGGTATGCGCACGGTGTTTTCCGGCCCGGCAGGTACGGCGCGACGCTTCGAGGTGCCTGCTTTGGAGCAATGCGGCAAGACGGGAACGGCTCAGAACCCGCATGGCAACTATCACTCCAATTTCGTGGCTTTTGCGCCTATGAGCAACCCGAAAATCGCTTTGGCGGTCATCATCGAAAACGGTGGCTACGGTGCCACTTGGGCGGCCCCTATAGCCAGCCTGATGATAGAGAAATATCTCACAGGCGAGACCACACGCCCCGAACTTGAGCAGCGTATGATGGAAGGTGTAATCAATTATAAGAACGAAAGATGAACGACGACAGAAATAGCATAATAGGAAAAATCGACTGGGTCACGGTGCTGATTTATCTGGCCTTGGTCCTGATTGGCTGGTTTAGCATTTTCTCAGCGAAATACGACGAACTGCACCCAAGCATTTTCGATATGTCGCAAGTGTATGGCAAGCAATTGATTTGGATTGGCATCGCCTTGTTTTTGGGCTTTTTGGTCCTGCTCCTCGATGCCAAGGCTTTTTCGGGCTTCTCTATCATCATCTATGTTGCCGTGATGGTTGCCTTGGTTGCGGTGTTGGTCTATGGCAAGGCCACCAAAGGCGCCACTTCGTGGATTGATTTGGGTGGTGGCATCAAGTTTCAGCCTTCCGAGTTTGCGAAATTGGGCACGGCTTTGGCGCTTTCGAGCGTGCTGAGCCGTCTGGATGCCGATTTGCGTAAGCCGCGTACCCGTTTTATGGTTTACCTTGTCATTTTCATCCCTATGGTTCTCGTTTTGCTGCAAAACGATACGGGTTCGGCCATTGTGTTTGTTTCGTTCATTTTGGTCCTATTTCGCGAAGGCTTCCCGTATGCCGGAATGATCATGCTTCTGGGTGTGGCGGCTGTGCTGCTGTTCATCTTCACCTTGCTTTGGGGACAAACAGTGATGTACATCATTTTAGGCTCGCTTTTAGTGCTGGCCATCGTGTTCCAACTGATACAGAAAAAACGTACTATTTTAAGGACGGTGGCCATTTTTGCCTGTCTTTTCGCTTTCGTTTTCTCGGTGAATTTCGCCTTTAATGAAGTCCTGCAAGAACACCAGCGCACCCGTATAGAGGTGCTGCTCGGCATGAAGGAAGACTTGAAGGGTGCAGGCTACAATGTGCATCAGTCGAAGATTGCCATCGGCTCGGGCGGTTTGCTGGGCAAGGGCTTTCTGGAAGGTACGCAGACTAAGTACGATTTCGTTCCCGAACAGCATACCGACTTCATTTTCTGTACGGTAGGCGAGGAAGGAGGCTTCAAGGGAACGCTTGTCGTGGTGCTGCTTTATGTGGCGCTTCTGGTGCGCATCGTCACGCTGGCCGAACGCCAACGTTCCGATTTTGGAAGGGTTTACGGCTATAGCATTGCAGGTATCATTTTCGTGCATTTTGCCATCAACATAGGCATGACCATCGGCTTGATGCCGGTCATCGGCATACCCCTGCCTTTCCTCAGTTATGGAGGCTCAAGTTTGATGGCCTTTACCATCATGCTGGCCATCTTCGTGAAGTTCGATGCCAGCAGAATGAAGAATTACTGATGACTTTTTTGCCAAATTGCAGCATATTTGCCTGCTGAAATCGGGATTTTTATTACTTTTGCCATTTATAAATCGTTTTGAAAACTCATAAAACATTGCCTTTATGAAGTGTAAACTGTTGTTAATTGGAATTTTGCTTAGTGTCGCTTCCGCACTTTCGGCCCAGTCGGTAGAACCGGACAGTCTTGAATATTTGGATGATCAGGAAATCGAGGACTTGAATTCGGGCAAGGCCATCGTCGATGAATCAACCGTCATGGAAATGCTTGAAATGGTGAGCAATATCAGTTATTTCCACGATGTTTACCTCGATATCGACACGGCAGCGATGAATATTTATGGCTACCGTAGAAACGAAATTCCGGTTTTCGACGACAGCGTTTACATGGAGCGCATTGATTTCATGGCAAGCACTTCCACAATTCCGTTCACCTATAACAAACATGTCAAGTCGTTCATCGATTTGTATTCCAACCGTTTGCGCCAGCAATCGAGCAAGATGTTAGGCTTGTCATACGTTTATTTCCCGATGTTTGAGGAAAAACTCGACAAGTACAATCTGCCACTCGAACTGAAATACTTAGCCATGGTTGAATCGGCTCTGAACCCGACGGCAGGCTCTAAAGCAGGCGCCAAAGGCTTGTGGCAGTTTATGTTAGGAACAGGAAAAGACTACAATCTGCAAGTCAACACTTTGGTTGATGAACGTTTCGACCCATTGAAAGAAACTGAAGCGGCTTGTCAATATCTGCAAAGCCTTTATGCCCGCTATCAGGACTGGTTCCTGGTTCTGGCAGCCTATAACTGCGGTCCGGGCAACGTGAACAAAGCCATCATGAAAGCCCATGGCGTTCAGAATTACTGGGCCATTTGGCCTTATCTGCCTAAGGAAACGCGTGGTTATGTGCCGGCTTTCATTGCCGTGGCTTATGTGATGAGTTTCGCTACAGCACACAACATCTATCCGCAGAATCCGGGTCTGCTTTTGCATGGCACCGACACGGTGATGGTTCACGACCGCTTGACTTTCGACCAACTGAATGAAGTGCTCGGCGTGGCAATGGAAGACATCAAGTTTTTCAATCCTCAATATACGAAAAACATTATTCCCGCTTCGAAAACCAACACTTATTCTTTGCGCCTCCCTACAAAATACACCTTGCTTTTCGTTCAATTGGAGGATAGCATTTACAGCCACAAGTCGAAGGCTGAAGTGCGTGAGGAAATCGTTGAGGAAAAGGTCAAGGAGGTGAGCGAAAGCATCACACACACGGTGAAAAAGGGCGAGAGCCTGGGCAAAATCGCCAACAAATATCACGTTTCGGTGGCAAACATCAAGAAATGGAACAGTCTGAGAAAGGATGTCATTTCCGTTGGCCAGAAACTCGTGATTTACACTTCGGGATCGCCTATGGCCCAAGTCGGGAAAAGCTCTGGAAGCAGTTCCGGCAAATCGTCATCGTCCGGTTCTTCGAAGCCCAAGACTCATGTGGTTAAGAGAGGCGAGACCTTGAGCTCCATTGCTAAAAAGAACCATTGCACGGTCAATGAACTGAAGAAATGGAACGGCATTAAGGGCAACAACATTCAGGCCGGACAGAAACTGAAGATAAAAAAGTGATTGCGGCATAATAAAACATGATGGCAATCAGTTAAATAGGTGTACTAAATCTATAATATTATGAAAAGAAACATTATTTTATTACTTGCACTAATTGCAATAGTTATGTCATCTTGTAATAACAAGAGTAAGTCTGAAGAAGCTATGGCCCCATGCAAAGATGCAGTAGAATCAACCTCTGATATCAATAGCGCTACTGAGGGGCAACAAGAAAATTCTAAAAATGCTTTTGCTTCAAGAGAATAAGATCCTGGAGACGAAATGATAGCCTTTCTTAACGAATATGCTCAGAAATATAAAAATGCCCAAAGTATAGAAGAAATGATGACCTATCAAGAAGAATATGGCAAGAAGTTTACAAATTTGATGAATGAAAAGGTTGATAGCTGGATAACAAAAATCTTGACGGAATCCCCAAGTAGATACAAAGAGTATTATAATGAAAGTACGAGTGCAGTTCAAAATCTTCAAAAAGCATGGGCAGACCGACTCTCAGAACTTCAGAATCAATAATTTATTTTTTTGCTTTAAATATAGAATAGCCGAAGCGCTATAAAGGCAGTAGGCATAATGTATAAATCAAAAAGTTATGAAAAAAATTTTTATTTTAGTTGCAGCATTTGCACTGACTATGTCATCTTGTCATCAAAAGAGCACATCTGAAAAGCTGTTGGATGCAGTGGAATCAGCATCTGATGCGTATAAAGATGCTATTGAATCGACGTCTGATATTGTAAATGAGGCAGTTGATGCTCAGGAAGATCTCTTGAATAGTGCAGCATCATTGAATGTTGAGGAAATGGAGCAAGCTAGCAAGGAGTACGCTGAAAAGATGGAACAGAAAAGCAAGGAATATGCTGAAGAGATGGAAAAGAAAACCAAAGAGCTTGAAGAGAAATACGGCAATTAAATTATCAGTGTTATAAATTTTAATCAATTTTTATTATGGAACGACAGAAAATAGAGGCCCTCATGGCTGAATTTAGTGACAAATTGCCAGCAGAACAATTGGAAGACATTCGCGAACGATTACAGGAAGTGGACGATAGTAAATATTTAGCGTTGGCTTCTGCAGATTTGAAAAATCCTATAAAAACGCTTATTTTTGCAATACTTTTAGGATGGGTTGGAGCTGACCATTTCACTATAAAACAAGTTGGTCTTGGAATACTTAAACTTATTGTTTGTTTGGGTTGGGTTATTTGGTGGATTGTTGGTGCCATTTTAGTTGTAGGAGCGGCAATACATGGTGGATTTGATTTTATGCTTTTTTTATACAAAGCATCACCTTGGATTGTACTTGCTTGGTATGTATATGACATTATAATGGCTATACCTAACACAAAGAAATACAATTACAAGAAATTTATCAAGTTACTATAAATATGGAAAAAGAGAAAGTGGACATGTTCATTATTTCCAATGGTGAATATTTTCCTCCAGAGCAGATGCATTTTATTAGGGAAAGATTGCTTAATCTTTCTGATGACAAATTGAATTTGATATATGGCATGGGGCTAAAAAAACCAACAATGATGCTTATTATATCTATATTATTAGGAAATTTGGGAATTGATAGGTTCATACTTGGAGACACAGGGACTGGTGTCGGTAAACTTCTTACATGTGGAGGTTTAGGCATTTGGACTATTATAGACTGGTTCAATATCCAAGAGGACACTAGAAAAGCTAACATGAAGAAGTTTATGATGTACATATCATAATAAATTCCACTTTTGACTATTTTTGAATAGCAACTTTCTAATTGATTTTGGAAGAATTGCTTTCAACTTTATCTTTCACAAAAGGGCAAATATCATTGTTTGCCCTTTTGGGTTAAATATTCTGTCACACGACGACTAAACTTTATTTTCCGTATCGCAATGCGGAAAATTTCTTTTTTTATATAAGGAATATCTGCAAGCAATATTTTTTTTAACATTATGCCGAGGGAATGGCAAACAAATGTAAATTTGCTTAAAACTAAATGAAAAATTAAGCCGTTTTGAACGAAATAATAAACTTTGGGCTTACTTTTGCATCGAAATAGAAAATCGCAAATGAATGTATTTAATTATAAAAACGATAGCATTATGAAGAAACTATTTAATTTTAGAATAAAAAACGATTTGATAAAAGACATTTTATTGAATGGTTAATGAAAGTTATAAATCAAGAGTTTTATAAGGATGGAAATATACTTTTAAATTTGTGTACTCCTGAACAAGATACAGGAAAAACGTTCTTGGGCTGGACGGATAATACAGGTACGGATTTTGATGTTACACACAAGGCGTCTTTTGAAAATATAAATCCTGTCTAATACTATTATCTGCACTGATTCCTTCTAATGCAGATGTTACTCCTGCTGTAGGTATAAATGGTGCATTGTC
>CALGBV010000391.1 GCA_937884015.1 uncultured Bacteroidales bacterium | reverse complement strand
ATCAGCATTTCCCTGATTCGGGTCATTTTTTTCCATCAAGGAAAGCACATGCAGAAACGAGCGCGTGGCCTCCAGATCTTCATTTTGCATCGAAGCCATCACACCTTTATAATAATAGGCGCGCGCCTGCAAGCCGAGCAGAGCCTCATCCTCGGGGAAAAGCAGCGACAAACTGTCGTAATACAGTGCAACTTCCTCCAAGTCAGGGCAACTATCCAATGGCTGACGGGTCTTGTAAGCCGATTCGACATAACGCAAATGCCACTCGTTGCGGTCGGCTACGGACCAGTTTTCAACCACATTTTCATATTTCACGACGCTATCGAACGCCATCTCAGGATTATCCTGCATCAGTTCAGCGATTTGCCTGAGTTCCGCATCGTGATGCGGTGCATCAAGCACATCAAAAGCCGATTTTTTGCCCGAACATCCGGCAAGAATGACGAGCAAAAACAGCAGAATCCGTTCTATTGCGCCTCTGTTTTTCACTTTTTCGTAGCGTTTTCGCACTGCAAATATAGGAATTTTGGGCGAAACAAGCAGCATTTAGAATGGAATTGAAAAATAGTTTGAAAACGCAAAATACAACTTATCAATTTGGTTTAGTATTACTTAACATTCGCACCACCATTCAAAAATGCGGTCGAAAAGTTTTTTTTTCGCAAAACACTTGCTTGATTGATAATTTTTGTACTTTTGCAGCGGAGATATGGCTGAGTGGTCGATAGCGGCGGTCTTGAAAACCGTTAAGCCGAAAGGCTTCGGGGGTTCGAATCCCTCTGTCTCCGCCAAGCGACTCGCAAGTCGCTTTTATTTTACCCGAACCTGTAAAGGAGAGATGCCGGAGTGGTCGATCGGGGCGGTCTCGAAAACCGTTGACCACATTTGTGGTCCAAGGGTTCGAATCCCTTTCTCTCCGCAAATAATTTCAAAATGTTCGTTTTCAGTTGGTTATACAGAAGCCAACTGAAAACGGCACAAAATCGGCACAAAGGACTTTCGGATGTTGCATCCATATCCGAAAGAAAAAAATGCTACAATCCACAACAAAAAAATCAGATTCAGTTTGCAAGGCGGTAATCCTTGAAGATTATGTGCCTGCCCAGGTTTCAACGGGTAAAATCATCCGCGTTTTCTATTATGCTAAAACTGCCGATGGAAAACCGAAACGCTATGTGACAAAATGCAATCGTGGCCGCAATAAGGCGGAATGTCTTAAAAGGGCCAGAATGATTGCCGCCGAACTAAACCTAAAACTTGAATTAGGTTGGTCTCTTGAGTGCCAAATCGACATCAAAAACACCACCCTCTGGCGGCTCGAAAATGATGACTTTTTCCAGCCCCTTGGTCTGGATCAGTTCAATGATGGCATCGTAACCCGCATCGGATTCGATGATGTTTGTTGGCGGCATGATGTCGGCCAGTACCTTTTGGAGATAGGATAAAGTGAGCATATCGCGGTAGGCCTCCCCTTGCCCCTCCTATAGGCGGGGTTGGCAGGACTTGTTGGTTTATGCCGCGAAGATAGATGTTGGATTGTTGGTTGGAGGGACAGATGTAGTATGGAAGTGGAAAGTGGAGAGTGGAAAGATGGGAAGTGGCTTGCTGTTTAATAAAAAAACGAGGGCGACTGGTTTTTAGCGCCCTCGTTGTTATTTGTGATGACTAATTACATTATTGTACAATGATTTTCCGTGTGGCGACAGCACCTATTTCATCTGTGATGCGGAGCAAGTAAACACCTTCGGGCAATCCCGCCACGCTGATTTCATTCGTGCCTTGCACGGTTTTCACTAACTGGCCGAGGGCGTTGAAAACCTTTACCTCGGCGACTGAGGCACCCTCTATGCATACAAGGTCGTTGGTGGGATTGGGCGAGAGGGTGAGATTTATTCCTTCGTGGTTCTCAATTCCATCATAAGTAATCGTAACGCTAACAGGCTCTGATTCCATTTCGCCATACATTGCAGTCACTGAATAGGTTGCCGTTTCACCCATCATATATGAGCCGTCAAGGTGATATGTTTGGAAACATCTGTCAATACTCTTGACAAGATTGCCGTTTTTATACACTCGATATCCAGTCAGCGCATCTTCTTTTTGGCCCAATATCATTGTCTCCCCAGTGGGGCTTTCGATGATTGTGTTAAGGCAGATGTTCCACATCGAGTGCCATGGCTGCCAACCAAGGTAAAAATTGTAATGCATATTTTTATCGTTTGCAGGACCCGAATCTATGGCATTGTAAAATCCTGACAATCCTTGCAATGACGGGTCGCATAAATCGCGACACCCAAATAAGTATTCCTTCCCCGCTTCAATAAAAATATCTCTGTTCAATTGGTGAACGTTTTCTTCAAATAGAACGGTATCGGTCAAAGGCTCTTGATAAATGTTCTGGTAATCTTCACCTTCTTTCACCCAAACAGCAGCATGATAAATAACAAGACTGTCAACTGGGATAATGCCGATTGACTTAACTCGCCAGCCAATGAAGTTCCTCAGATCTAATGTATCAAACTTGTGAGCAAGGTCTTCATACATGCCAGACTGCAAATAAGAGCCTTCTTGCTGATACATTGGACCACTCCACGAAAGTTGTTCCGTAACGGGCTGGTAGGTTTCCGGGAAATCCCATGTCAACAAGACGATATCGTTAAGGTAATCAGCAGACAAATGCATAACAGGTGTCAAATCATCAGCATTGAACAGACAAGCCAATGAATCACTGACAACACCTATTTGTGCAAATGTCTTGTTAAAACAGACAGCTTGTAACAGCACAAAAATCAGTATAATTTTCTTCATCGTATTATCTCCTTTTCCGTTATTTTATGGCCATCTTCAAAGATAACATCAATATACACCAAGCCTTTGCAATCAGTTAAGTCAAGTGTGGTCTTTTGTGCCTGGATTGATTTTTCAAGAATCATCTTACCAACATTGTCATATACTATGACACTCCTAATCTGCTTGTCTGAAACAATTTCAACAATCCCGCATGTTGGATTTGGATAGACATTGATGTCGGTAGAAGTAAGATTTGACAGTCCTGTAATGTCACCAACCTCTGTAATATCTATGGTATTATAGATGTCAAACGAATATTTGGGGTAAGAAGATTGCAAGTCATAAAACTTAGCCATTTCTCCCGTCGCGGTAAAACTGTCACCAAGATAGATGGTGCTTGTTCCGAATGTGAAACATCCTGATGATGCATCTTCAAATGACATTGAACCAATGTAATAGACTTCATTTTCATCATCTACGATGGACAATACAGGATTAGGGAAATATGGAATTGTTTGTGAAGTCAGAGTGCCGTGAATGGTTTCTGTTTCAAACCTATTGAGTTCAATATCGTCCAAAAAGACACTCATGTAAAGTTTCAGGTTATTGTCAAGGAACAGGGTGGCTGTAGAGTATATTCCCGTGACCTCCATGTAATAAGGTAAAGTGTCATTATCAATGATGCACTGTGTTTCTGAATAATCCCAAATTTGAGGATTGTCAACAAGATAACAATCTCCATCCTGAACGATGGAACATGTCATTCCAATCGGCGGAAAATATCCAACCGAAGGGCTTCCGACAGCGATGATAGGGCCGACAAGACTTCTTTCGCCCACCGACTCTAAAGTTATTGTTTCAAAAGTCTGGAACGGAGATCCAAACAAGTCATAATGGACGTTGGAAAAACCGCTTATTGTCGAACTAATTTCATCGCCAAAAGCCGCACTGAAGAAATCATCTTCAAACAATTGGTCATTATTGGTAAGGTAATGCGTTCCACTGTCATCTGTCCATGAAAGATAATGCCTTTCGACGCTTGTTGTTGTCAGGCAAAGTTCTTCATTCGCTTCAACAACACCCGTAACCGTAGTCTCAATAGCGTATGGCATCGCAGTCGCCAGTTCAAGGACAGGCAAATCATAATCAGGCCATGTTTCAGCAATGCCAACCATGGTGAAAAGACCATCGTCAAGCGGCATCCCGTTAAACATAATCGGATACTCCGTCTGCAATTCTCCATTAATAGCAAGATAACAAATGTTAAAAGGAGGAACATTACAATTAACAGCTGCATATTGTCCCGACCAGTCAATGTATCCCGTACCAAAGCTGTATTTTGCATTGTTGAGTTGTTGGATGGCACTAACATTGAAT
>CALGBV010000390.1 GCA_937884015.1 uncultured Bacteroidales bacterium | reverse complement strand
AGGAACGCGGCACCGGCGAGAGCCGAGGCGCCGAGGAAGTTTCTGCGTGTGATGTTCATGAGTTTTCCTTTGTGATGTTGAAAGGCAATGCGATGAGTTGCCAGTCGGCGGTGCGGTTGCCGTAGCCTGAGATGTGCTTCCTAACCGTGGCTTGCAGCCATTCATCATCCCCTCCGTGGACAAGCTGTCCGCCGTCCTCAATAATGATTGCCTCAGGGTCGGGATTATAGATGCCTTGGTTAGCGTAGAGCACGCCGCCGTCCTTGATGATAATGAGGCCGTGGTAATTGTTTTCAAGGTAGTTGGCCTCGACTTCGCCCTCAATGATGTGGACGCCTTCGAAATTGTCGATGTAATTGTCATCGGTTTGTACTGATGTGGTGAAGTTATTGCCGACCTTTTGCTTGGATAAAAAGTACACAAATCCCTCATAATATCCATATTCTGAATTATAGTAGTCTTCATCGTTGGCGATGCAGAAGTTGCCGTTTTCGAATTCGAGGTGAGTGTCTGTGTCAACTTTGAAGTAGCGAAGTCCCCATTCATCAGTGGTGTAGTGGAAAAGATAGGCGCCGCTTTGGCCGGCAGAATAGGTGATTTGCTGCTGGCTGATGGCAAGATAACGGTTGGTGGCTTTGTGACGGAGGCGGAACCCGTCGTCAGTGCTCTCCACAATCCAAAGCATTTCTTCCAGGCTGTGGTGCTGCTGGTTGGCATCGTCCCATTCCTCAAGTAAATTCCAATCTTCATCATAGGCTAACTGAGTGGCAGTAGCATCGCCATTGAGACAATAATCTATTTCGTTTTCTGAATCCCAACCTGTAATAATAAGGGTGTCAGCTTCAGGTATGGAGAGGAAGTCAGTGTAATCCATTCCTGTAGGCTGGTAGAATACGGCGTCAATGAAAGTGATAGGTTCGTCTTCTGCGAACATGTTAGGGGTGTAGGTGTTTTCGAAGCATAGATCTGGCCACCAGTAGGGGTCGTAATAAATGTAATCGGATCCATTCATGACCTTATACCATTTGTAGAACTCGAAGCCTGGGGCGGGAGCTTCGCTTGGAACGTAAGGCGTCAAGTCGATGCTGTTGTTTTCGGCCATGGCTTTGGCACCTCCTTCTTCCTCGGTTGGTACGACAACTTTCAGCTCGCCATTCACACGGACCAGCACGATAGGGTCGGTGAGTTCGTAGAAGCCACGGACTGTAACGTCGCCATAAGGCATGGTGAAGGTGTTGTTTTCGTATCCTACGGGGCTATTGGTCACATCCTGGGTGATGCTGAATCCGTAGCCTGGCAGGAAGCGTGCGTAGGAATAATCGTCGGGGAAGGAGAATGTGACGGTTTCGCCGGCTTCGGCATATTCTACTACAGGCACAGCCATTTCGATGTCATAACCGGACAGCCATTTCGCATAGGTAATCTTGTATTGGAAGCCTGGGGTATGGATGTAGCGCCCCCAAAGCTTGAATTGATAGTCAGGCATGGTGAGTGTATAGCCGTCAGTTGGGTTTCCGCTGAGCACTTGTGAAGTGATGTCGGTGGAGCCGTAATAGTCGTATCGGATGGCTTCGTAGCCAACAAAGGTGAATCCGTAATACTCGCGTGGCGTGATGTTGATGATGCTGCCTCTAGTGTATTCTTTTGAATCCTCGTTGATTCTGGTTCCCCAATCATCTGGATCGTTGCCATAGCTGTCGAAGAAAGTGACCCAGTGTTTAGGTATTTCGACAGGTGCTATGGTGACATCTTCGCTAATGTAGAAATAATATTCGTTGATATCAGGCGAATAGGCAGGACTGCAAGGTAAAGGATTGCCCCAGTTGTCGACAACGCCAAGCTCATAGCCCGAGTAAAAACTGAGGCCTGGTCTGGTGGTGAAGGTGACCCGTGTGCCTTCTGCTGCCGGCAGTGTGCTGGTGATGGTGATGTAATTGCTTATCTCCGGGTCGATGCTGACATTGTAGGTGTAATTATCGTAGTAATAGTGGCAGACAATGACGATGGATTCGGCAGGCATGGTTAGGATGCCGTCAACGAGAAGGTCGCTGCGTGGGTTGCCGTTGGTGTCGAGGATTTCGTACTCGTAGAAGGTGGCGCCCCATAAACCATCTCCATTGAGATAATCGTCAAGCGTAATCTGCTGGCCGGCCACGGCATAGATAATGTCAGGACCGTAATAGTAGAGTGCGTTTATGTCAAAATAACCCGTGCAGTTGACGAAGTTCATGGCATAGAAGGTCCTTGTAGTGGCGGTAATGGTGATGTCGCTGGCGGGCATGGTGTAGGAGAGGCTCTCTTCAGGGGCGAAGTCATTTGGGTTGATGGTAAAGGTGGTTGGGTCTATGCTCTCGTTATCAGGAGTAATTGTGATGGCAATGGGCAGAATGAAACTGCCATCTTGCGTTTCTTCAATGACGACGGAAAGGTCGAGAGAGGCGCCTGACGGAGCCTCTTCTGGATGGAACCGCAAATTGTCGATGTTGGCATAATGGATGATGCCGTTGGTTGCGTTATCTATGGCATATAATTGGCTGCCGTCTTTCTTCATGAGGGCATAAGCTTCAAGAATATCGTCGTATGGAATGTAGAGATTGTTGCCTTCAAGATACTCGTCGTTGAGGTCGCCTCCGTTATAATAGTCGGTGATGTAATAGCGGTCGAAGGTATAGCCTGCCTGTTGTGGCTCCGGAAGTGTGACGGTATTGTAACAGAGTGCATACCTTTCCCGACGTTCCATCAAGCCGTCTTCCCAGCTGATGGTGTTCAGGAAGAAGCGTCTGAAGTTCCTGTTGATGGTGGCCGTGATGGTGATATCGCTTGCGGGCATCTGGAAGTAGTAGTCCGAATAGCAGAAATTGATGTCGGTCGGTGTTGTCGCTTCCGGACTGAGGTATAAGTCAACGGTGGCATTGTCACCGTAATTGAGGGCAAACGACTCGGGACCTTGGTAATTGTCGTAACTGTAATAGTTGTAGTTCAGTCTCATTTTTACCCATTCGCCAGGCTGGGCTTGGCCGATGGATTGACCTTCAAGATTGTAGAAATCGAAATAGTAGCAGTAGTCGTTGCAATAGATGCGAGGCCTTTGAGTGCCAATCTGAGGCTCTACGATGACATCGTAGGTTGGCATGAGGAAATAATAGTTGTTGTTGTTGCTTTGGTTGATGGTGACTGTAACGCTTGGTTCGTCGGCTTTGTAGACGTTTAAGGCATAGAGTTCGTAGTCATCATCGACTTCAACGGAAATGTTGACATATTCGTTGCTGAAGGCTTCATTATGTTCGCATGTGAGGGTGCCATGTGCGGCTTGGTTGAGGGTGATGGAATATGGATGGGCCACAACGTCGTTGTCGCTAAGCGGGTAAATGACGAGCTGGTATTGCCTGTCGAAGTATTGGTAAAGCACAAC
>CALGBV010000389.1 GCA_937884015.1 uncultured Bacteroidales bacterium | reverse complement strand
CTACTCCATCCATGCTGAAATTGGCAGGGTCGATTTGCATTTGGTCGAAATAAAGCGCCGTAACGATATCCGTTGCGCCCAAAGAACCACCCGGATGGCCCGACTGACAACCATGCACCATGCGTATGATGTCGCGGCGCACCTGTGAGGCGATTCTCTCCAATTGATTGATTTCCATTATTCTAAAATATTGAATTATACTATATTATTTCTATTGTTGATAAAATATTTCGCGATAGCAAAGGTAAGGGAATTATTATGATTTGCAAACATGAAACACCATTTTTTGATGAAATATGCAAATCACAAATTATCAATCACTTCCTTCATCTCGTCGAGTTTTTCCAATGCCGACTCAAAGAGTTTCCATTGCGCTCGGGTGCGAACCATGTTGTGGCAAGGATACTTTATTTTATAATAGGTGTCGCCATTGATGTAGTCGGCAAGGAAGCGCACGGCCTGCATGTATGGAAACAGCAGCGCGGCATATGGAAGATTTTCTTTTTCAACTGGAAGCAAGAACGATTTTGTACCTTTTACATAACCTTCGGCGAATGCCTTGAAAATCTCCATGTTGAACGTGACATTCTCCAGATTGTCGTCATCTTCAGCGCCTGTATTGGCTGCCGAACGCAAGAAATCGCCGAAATCGGAGAAGACGAAACTCGGCATGACCGTATCCAAATCGATGACACACAAAATGTTGCCTTCCGCATCAAAAAGCATATTGTTAACTTTGGTATCGCAGTGGCAAATGCGCTTGGGCAGTTTTCCCTCTCGATACAGTCTCTCGCCCAAAGTCATTTGTTCCGCAAATTGCCGGATTTGAGCGACATATTTCTGCACTTCCTCTTTTTTCATTCTTCCCGCCTTGTCATCTGCGACGGCTTCATCAAGTTGCTTCAGGCGGAATTCGATGTTGTGAAAATCGGGAATGATTTCACCAATCGGTTCCTTCAAATCGGCCAAAAGCGACTCGAAATCGCCGAAAGTCAAACCTGCATAATAGGCATATTCAGGCGTGACCGCTTCGTAAGTGAAGGAATCGGAAATGAAATCCATCATGCGCCAATATTTCTCATTTTCAACGATGTAAGTCTTTCCCGTATCGGCTTTCAGGAAATGTAGCACGCGACGGTTGATGTCTTCAACGCCTTGATTTTCATATTTCCGCCGGATGTGGCGCGTTACGGTTTCAATGTTGTTCTGCAACATCTCCACATCGTTGAAAACGGCATTGTTAATGCGCTGCAAGACATATTTCGGCTTTTCCTCACCTTTCAGAAAGACTTTGAAAGTGTCGTTAATCAGGCCATTGCCCAAAGGCGAAATCTCACCAATCCGATCTTCAGGAATGAAATGGGCGGCAATTTTTACGAGTTCGTTCATAGCGGATTATTTTGCTGCGAAAATAAAAAAAATAGCATTCGTTTTTTCAATAAAATCAAAACACTTCTCATTTATTTTATACTTTTGCAGAAATTTAATCACAATACAAATCAAAACACATTCATCATGAAAAAAAATCTACTCCTTTTGATTTTGGCCTTGGTGCCTTGCTATCTGCTTCAGGCACAATCGTTTTTCTTAGACAGCTATCATTCTGACGATGGTTTCGACCGCGTCCAGTACTACTATAACAACGACAACCAAGAGATATCAGAATACGAAGCCGACGCTTTGCTCTACAATGGCGAAAAAGTTGTCGCAAAAGCATTCAAAAACGGCAAAAGCATGGGTCTTGGAACGGTCATTGGATATAACGAAAAAGGCCAACTGACGAAAA
>CALGBV010000388.1 GCA_937884015.1 uncultured Bacteroidales bacterium | reverse complement strand
TTCTTTTCTATTTCAATTAAATCATTAATTTCCTCATTTAAATTATCTACTTTCTTTTTAAGTTCTGAAAGTTTTTTCCCATAAAATGGTCCACCTGATGCTGTAATCAACAGCTTATGAACCTGTTCCTTTTTCTCTCCATTAAGTGACTGAAAAATAGCACTATGCTCACTGGCAACAGGAAGGATTGGAACATGATACTCTTTTGCAAGAGGCATAATAATATGTCCTGCACAGACAAGGGTTTCTTTATTGGCAAGGGCAAAGTACAAGAGCTGGCTCTCTTCGTACAACAGGAAAACGTTGATTTATGCATATTTGATGATGAGCTGAGCCCTGCGCAACAGCGTAATATTGAGCAGGCTATGGGTGTGCGTGTTTTAGACCGTACAGCTTTGATTCTGGATATTTTCGCTTCCAATGCGCACACCTCTCACGCAAAAGCACAGGTGGAGTTGGCGCAATACCAATATCTTCTGCCGCGCTTGACCCGAATGTGGACGCACTTGGAGCGTCAAAGGGGCGGTATCGGAATGCGCGGTCCTGGTGAGACCCAGATTGAAACCGACCGCCGCTTGATTTTGGAACGTATTTCTAATCTGAAGGAGAAGCTCAAGGAAATCGACATGCAGAAGACCGTGCAGCGCAAGCAACGTGGCAAACTGGTGCGTGTCGCGCTGGTGGGCTATACCAATGTGGGCAAATCGACGATTATGAACCTGCTGAGCAAGTCGGAGGTGTATACCGAAAACAAGCTTTTCGCTACGCTTGACACTACGGTGCGCAAGGTCGTGGTCGAAAATCTGCCTTTCCTGTTGTCTGATACGGTTGGTTTCATCCGCAAGTTGCCGCATGGCTTGGTGGAATCGTTCAAGTCGACGCTCGATGAAGTGCGCGAGTCCGATATTTTGCTGCACGTTGTCGACATTTCCCATCCCGATTTTGAATCGCAGATCGAGGTCGTCAACCAGACTTTGAATGAATTGGGCGCTTCCGACAAGAAAACAATCATGGTTTTCAACAAGATAGATGCTTATACTTGGGAAGAAAAAGACCCTGACGACCTGACACCAGCCACCAAACGCAACGTCTCATACGAAGAACTGAAACAGACCTGGATGGCCAAGACCGACAAGCCTTGCATTTTCATTTCTGCAAAGAGTCGCGACAACTATCAGGAATTCCGTGATTTGCTCTATAAGGAAATCCGCGATATGCACGCTATCCGTTATCCATACGATAATTTCTTATATTGAACATGTTTTTCGTTGATACACATACACATATCTACGACAAGGAATTTGATGCTGACCGTGCCGAAGTGGTGCAGCGTGCCGTTGAAAACGGTGTGCAGATGTTGCTGCTGCCCAATGTCGATGTCAGCACGATTGCGCCAATGCTCGATACTTTCGGCCAGTTTCCTGACCATTGCCGCGTGATGATGGGCTTGCAGCCCGAAGAGGTGCGTGAGGATTACAAAAAGGTGATGGCCTGCATCGAGAAGGAATTGGAGAAGGATATTTATATAGGTGTGGGTGAAATCGGCCTGGATTTCTATTGGGATACGACTTTTGAGAAACAGCAGCTGGAAGTCTTTGAGCTTCAGCTGGACTGGGCAAAGCAACTGAAACTGCCCGTTTCCATTCATGCCCGCAATGCTTTCGGCAAGATGCGTTCCGTTTTGGAAAAGAAGCAGGATGGCGGCTTGCGTGGCGTGATGCACTGTTTCAACGGAACCCTCGACGAAGCAAAGGCTTATCTCGACCTCGGTTTTCACCTCGGTCTGGGTGGCGTGACCACTTACAAAAGCTGTCCGGTGAAGGATTTCCTCTTCGAATTGCCTTTGGAACGGATTGTCCTTGAAACCGATGCCCCGTATCTTTCGCCCGTTCCGCATCGCGGCAAACGCAACGAACCGGTCTTCATGGTTGATACGGCGAGACGGATAGCCGAAATAAGGCAATGCCCGCTTGAGGAAATAGCTGAGGTTACTACTGAAAATGCACTTGGTTTGTTTAATTTGATGGTCTAAAAGTAAAGTTGGTTATCGGTTTATGGTTATCAGTTATCAGTTTACAGTTATCAGTTGTCCAATAGTCTAAAAGTCAAATTGTCTATAAGTCCAATAGTCAAAATGTCCAATAGTCCCCAAATCAAATCTTTAAATCGTTAAATATTAAATCTTTAAATCAAAATCCAAGAAGTCCAATAGTCAAAATGTCTAAAAGTCTAAATATCCCAAAGTCAAATCTTTAAATCAAAATCTAGGAAGTCCAATTGTCAAAATAATCCAAACAATGATACAACGCGAAGAAATATCCATTCTGGTGCTTTATACAGGTGGCACCATAGGCATGATGCAAGACCCGAAAACGGGAGCTTGGGCGCCTTTCGACTTCAGTAATATCTACACCCATGTCCCGATGTTGCGTGATTTGGGCTATAAAATCGATTTCTATTCCTTTGATCCGCTGATTGATTCATCCAACATGGATCCGGCGTTTTGGGTCCGTTTGGTGGATAAGATTGAGGAAAACTATGAACTGTATGATGGTTTTGTCGTTTTGCATGGCTCCGATACGATGGCTTATACGGCCTCTGCATTGAGTTTCATGCTTGAAAACCTGAACAAGCCAGTCGTTTTGACCGGTTCGCAGCTTCCGATGGGTTTGGTGCGCACTGATGGAAGGACGAATTTCCTTGGCGCCATCGAAATTGCTGCTGCCAAGCAAGATGAGGTGTCGATTGTGCCGGAAGTTTGCATTTTCTTCCAGAATCAGCTTTTGCGAGGCAACCGCACGACGAAATTCAATGCTGAAGGTTTTGATGCTTTTGCTTCCTGCAATTTCCCGAACCTCGCCGATGTGGGCATACATATTAAATATAACAAGGAGAAAATCTTCAAGCCGAATTTCAAGAAACTGAAGGTACACAAGAACATGGATAGCAACGTGGGTATCCTGAAATTGTTCCCGGGTATCTCCGAATCGTTTGTCCGCCATTTCCTCTCAGCTCCCGACCTGAAGGCTGTGGTGTTGGAAACTTTCGGTTCGGGCAATGCGACCACAGCACCTTGGTTCCTTTCCGCCTTAAAGGAGGCTGCCGACAAAGGCTTGATTATCCTGAATATTACGCAATGCGAATCGGGTTCAGTTGAGATGGGCCGTTACGAAACAAGTCTCGGCATGGGCCAAATCGGGGTCATCAGTGGCCACGACATGACCACCGAGGCCGCCATCACCAAACTGATGTACCTGATGGGAGAGGGGCTGCCGATTGAGAAAACAAAGAAGCTTTTGGAAATGTCAATTCGTGGCGAAATGACGGAATGAAGAAAAAACTTTCCATAAAATAAAACTCAAAATCTTGCGTTCAACAGGTGATTATCAATGCTTTGGGAAATGTTTTGAGAAAAAAACAAATAATGTTTCTGAAAGTTTTGATTTTTCAATTTCTGGAGTAATGAAATTCAATTCAGAATGAGAAAAAACAGGATCTTTATCTTCTACTCTATTTTTCCCCTTTAACGAAGGAAGAAGTACATAAATGAAAAATGTTACCAGAACTGATAATAAAATTAAAATTAATGCTAAAAGAATATAAGATACGATCATTATTTAACTACTCCTGGATTCAACCACATAACATCCCATACTGTAAGTACAAGGAACAAAATTGCAATAAAAATCATAAATCTGCTTATGAATTTTTCTGTCTGATCTTCTGTAGTAAGGATTCTTAATTTGAAAGCATAAATAAATGGATACAATACTAAAAGTCCAATGATACAACTTAATGCAATAATCAAAGTATTGATAGATGAAACACTTTCAGAAATTGCAAGTAAAACTACAAGATATGAGAAAATAAATTCAGAAGTTGAAGAATTTGTTGTTAATCTGATGATTGATTCCATTAAAATTGCAATTGACAAATAAACAAATAAAGCAACAAGTGGATATAATTCAACAAGTTTCAAAGGAACTAAAATTTTTGAAACAATTACCCAGCTTACCAAAGATGTAATAACTATATTAAGGATAATCTTAAATGAATAAAGAAATGTTACTTTCTTAAAAAGAAGGTATTCATTTACCTGAGTTGTTCCAATACAATAATTTAATACAACAGAAGCAAAAAAGATATAATATAAAAAAGTACTTAAAGCTATCATTTTGTTTCCTCCGTATTTTTAATAATGCTGTATTTGTTTCTTACAATAATGTGAGAGAAAAGAATAACTGTAGAAAGAACTGTTGCTCCAGGAATAGAAGCTATGAAAGATGCAATTCCAATTCTGTCTGCTGGAATAATTACTTTTTCTACAATTCTCATACCAGAACCAAAGAATGTAAAAGTTCCATAACCAACTAAATCTCTAACAAGGAAGAAAGCAAGCGCATAGATTGCAAAAGTTGTCATGTGAATCATATTAAGTTTTAATCTTGCTGCCAAAGGCTGATCCTGATTT
>CALGBV010000387.1 GCA_937884015.1 uncultured Bacteroidales bacterium | reverse complement strand
ACCCATTGCACGTTGTGCAAAGGTGCCTTGCAAATTGTCAGAAACCCATTGCACGTTGTGCAAAGGTGCCTTGCAAATTGTCAGAAACCCATTGCACGTTGTGCAAAGGTGCCTTGCAAATTGTCAGAAACCCATTGCACGCTGTGCAAAGGTGCCTTGCAAATTGTCAGAAACCCATTGCAAATTGCGACGATGTCTTCATTATGCAGTGAATCAAGAAATTAAATGTGGCTATGGTCGGAAAAGTGTTATGCAAAATACGTTTTATTTTACAATCACATCCTCAAATCCTCTTGTCGCAAAGGTCTCCAATTCGCCTTTGGCGTTGCTGAAAATGTAGTAAGCCTCCACGCCATCGAGGCTTTCGATGATAGGCAATGATTTTTCTATACCCATCACCATGCAGATGCTGGCCAAGGCATCGGCCCAGACGGAGTTTTCGGCGATGACCGTAACGCTCAGCACGTTGTGCTCGACAGGATAGCCTGTCTTAGGGTCGATGCAGTGGGAATAGCGTTTGCCGTTGCGTTCCACGTATTTGCGTGTGCTGCCCGAGGTGACCAAGCCTTTGTCGCGCAGATAAAGTCGTTCCTGCACGTTGCGTTCCGAATCCCAGTTGGCGGCAGGTTTCTCAATGCCTACAATCCAGTCGGAGCCATCGGGCTTGCCGCCTTGCGCCATGATTTCGCCGCCCGTGTCGACCAAAAAGTTGCGTATGCCTTTTGAGCTGAGGAATCGGGCAATCATGTCGGAAGTGTAGCCTTGCGCCACGGCGTTGAAATCTAAGGTGATATTTGGATTGTCCTTGATGAGTTTTCCGTTTTCGATGCGCACGGATTGGTAATTGACAAATTGTTTCAGGCTGTCGACCAATTGTGGTGTGATGCTGTCGCCGTTTTTATAACTGAAACCCCAGGCAGCTACTAATGGCGAGATGGTGGCGTCGAAATAACCGTCGGATAGGGCAGAGGCTTGTTGGGCAACATTGAAGTTGTCGATGAAAACCTGATTTAATTCTACGGTTTCATTCCGGTTGACTTTCGAGATGATGGAACTGTCGTTCCAAAGCGAAACGGACTGGTCGACAAGCGTGAAAATGGAGTCGATTTCAGTTTGGAAATTTCGGTTGAGGCTGTCGTAATAGGTGATGGCATAGTAGGAGCCTTGCGCCAAGCCTTGCAGCACGGTTTTCTGCGGCTGCGGCTGGCAGGCGGCGAGGAAAAGGACGGAACCGATTATCAATAGTTTTCTTTTCATGCAGTATTATCGTTCAAAAAACAAAGAGTCAAAAAACTTACGGATACATTGAGATTCCCGCCTGCGCGGGAAATGCTTTGCATTCGACGTAGTCAATGACGGTCTGGAAGAAGACCGTCAAAGAGTCAAAAAGTCAAAAAGTCAAAATCACTCATCACCATTCACCAATTTAAATGTCAAATATAACGCTCCACTTCAAGGCGAAATTGCTCCAGACGTTATCGAAGGCGTAAGGGCCATAGCGGTAGAAGACACCGCCGCCCAATTTCATCAAAGGTAAGGCAAGCAGGCCTTCCACAATGATGCCGCTTTCGAAATAGCCCTTTTCCATGGTTTGGAAATTGTAGTCGGCCATGTCGTCGCGTTTCATCGTTCCCCAGCCTATGTTGGTGATGAGGGTCAGTTCGGGCTTGAACCAAGTGGAATTGGGTTGCCAGAGCATGCCGCTGAAATTGTGGCTAAGGAAAAGCGCCACGAAACGGTCGCAGAAGAACTCTTCGGGGCGCATGGTGTTGAAGCTTTCGGGTGCATATAGACGGGCTTTGGAATAGGTGGCCAGAATGTCGAAAGTCTCTTCCACTGGTGCGCCTTTAGTGACGTAACCTGCCTGGAAAAGGATGTTGGAGACGCCCATATAGCGCGTGTAGAAATGTTTCTCAATCTGGAATTTGAACCGGTCGTATTCGAAAGGACTGCCGAAGACACCTTTGAAGGAATGTTGGTAGGCAAACCAAATCATCGGGTAGGTGCTGCCGAGCGATTGCAGGCCGCGTGGCGTGCTGATGAATTTCTCCTTATATTGGTAACGCAGGCGCAGTTCGGCAATGGCAAAGTTGTTTTCGCGCGGATGGTTTTCATGGTTGTTGATGATGAAGAAATCCTCCAGATATTGCTTGTGGGCGATTTCAAACTTGGCGAAGCCTTTGAAATAGCGTCCGAAACGTGAGGAGAGTTCGGCGCTGCCGCCTTTCTTCCAGACGTAGATGTTCTCGAAATACTCAAATTTGTAATCTCTTTGCGACAGGATGGAATAGCCGTCTTGCAGGTCGTTGAACTCGCCGAGTTCGTCGGAAACGCAGAATGCCTTGAACGAAAGTTCCGTTTGCTTGCGACGGTACAGGTTCAGGTTGAAGCCTGCCGCATAGTCCCAGCGTTTCATTCTGGTCCAGTAGCCCGCAGTTGCGTTGAAGCTGATGACCCTCGAAAGGCGGTCGTTGGTCGAGAAGCCAAGGCCGAAACGGAAGCCGCGGTAGAAGGAATAGCGCAAGGTGTTGTCGATGTCGAGGCTGATTTTTCCCATCGGGAGGGCGCTGCTTTCCATGATTTCGTCGGTCATGGTGAGGAGGCGGTCGAAGAGGTTGTTGCCTTGTGTGAGCGAATCCATGAAGGCGTAGGTGGCCATGGTGCGCTGGCTTAGCGAGTCGATGCGGTGCGAGGCCCAGAAGGCATCGTCGCGGTAGGCGGCATCGGGGTCGACTTCGACGGCCAGTTCCGAGAACATTTTCTTGTCCATTTCGGGATTGATGCGTATGCCGGTCAGATAGCTCTTGCCGATGGCGGCCATGGGCAGTAAACCGTTTTCGCAAGGGATGCCGATGGAAGGGAACACGAGGTTGGTGTTGAGCTGTTTCGGAAACCATTGTCCGTCGGTTTTCTCATATAATTGCTGGATGTTGACGGTGAACATGCCGCCTTTTGCATCGGGCGATGCCTTCACGCTCTGCACGGCCCAGCCGTCGGAATTGATGCTGAGGCTGCCTGTCAGTCCGTCGAAACTGCTGCCTTTGTAGGGATGGAAACTCACGGTGTAGAGCGAGTCGCCGTTGCCGATGGCGGTCACCGATTCGATGTTGAAGAAATAGCGGCTCTTGCTGCCTTTGCTGAGCGGGTTGACGTATTTTGTGCCCATGATGTTCACTTCGTCATCGTAGAAGCTGATGCTCTGCATTTCGCTGACGAGGTAAACGAAAGTGGGGTCTTTGGTGCCGGCTATTTTGGTGCCCGTCACGTTTTGCTGCTTGTGGTCGGGTGCCATGAAATAGATGTCGGACGAAGTCTCCATCACCATGAGGTCGTTGCGGTCGAGGATTTTGCTGAACAGGCCGCTGACGTCGTCGATTTCGTAAGTGCTGTCGCTGCGTTGCTTGCCTAAAGCGGTGCTGTCGATGGTGATGGCCATTTTGTCGTACATCGAGTAGGTGTAGGCCTGCAGGTTGTCGGGGTTGTTTTCGCGGCGGTGCGCCATCACGCTGTCGATGCTGCGGTGGGCGGGGTTTTCGCCTGCATCGACGGTGACTTCAGTCAGCTCGAAACTGATGGGTGTCAGGGCCACGTTGAGTCTCTCGCTGCCTTGCCTGACGGCGGTTTCGTGGGTTTGGTAGCCGATGTAGGAAAACCTGATGCTGGCA
This sequence comes from uncultured Bacteroidales bacterium, assembly GCA_937884015.1. Taxonomy (GTDB): domain Bacteria; phylum Bacteroidota; class Bacteroidia; order Bacteroidales; family F082; genus Limimorpha. Next base: position 3,384 of record CALGBV010000387.1, on the reverse strand, counting down.
ATAGGTTCTTTGCAGCTGATGTCGTATTTCCCGTCAATGTCGCTCATGCCACCGGCCGTGCCGCCGTTGACGACCACGTTGACGAAAGCCAGAGGCTGGCGGTTGCGTTCGTCGGTAATCCTTCCCTTGATGTGGTAGTCCTGTGCGAAACACCATTCGGCGATGATGGTCAGCAGCAGCGCCAGTGCGCATCTTGTTATGGATAACCGTTTCGCCATTTTATTTGTCCGATTCGCCTTCTATCAGATAAATCACCTCGTTGTCGCGTTTCATCATGTAGTTTTCGCGTGCGGTCTTTTCCATGACGAGGGAGTCGTGCTGCAGGTCGTCGAGCAGTTGCTCGCTGTTGCTGATTTCCTGCTTGTAGTATTCAATCTGCTGCTCCTGGTCCTTCAGCGTGCGGTGCAGCTCGATCTGCTTGAAAACGTTGAATTGGTCGACGACGAGAATGATGACTAAGAAAGCAAGGGTGACGTAAACGTAACGGTTGTTGATTTTTTTGAGTACATCTTTAAATGCCATATTGTTTTTTTTTGAAATGTTTAACGCTGCAAAAGTAGTGATAAAATGGAATTGTAGGGAAGGTGCCGGACACAAATTATCGTAAATGAGGCAAGAATTATGTGCTGCTTTTTAAAAAAAGCGTATGTGTGAAAAAGTTGTGGGAAAATTGTCTAATTTTGCGCCCTCAAAATGAAACCGTGATTAAATCAAAATGCAACAGATGAATACAAGCAAAAAAAAGATTCTTATCTTGCTTATGGCCGTGGCCTTTGCGGGTAATGCGCAGGCGCAGATTTTCAACAATGGTGCTGAGGGTTTTGGCAACCGTGTCATAGGCTCGGGCTATAACAACGGCGGCGGCGCTGAGGGCTGGGGCAACATGAACATTGGCGATGGCTACAACAACGGCGGCGGTGCCGAGGGTTGGGGCAATATCAATATTGACGACGGACTTAACGGCAATGGCAATGCCGAAGGTTTCGGCAACCTGGAGATTTCACCTATCGGCTCAGGACTCTTTCTGCTGGCCGGCATGGCGGGCGCGTATGCTTTGATACGTCGCAGAAAAAATGATGAAGAATAAAAATAACAAATAAAACCTAAACGCATAATGAAGAAAAGTTTCATGATTTTGGCAGTGCTGGCCATGTCGGCACTCGCAATGGTCTCTTGCAAGAAAGACAAGGACACTGATAATGGCGAAAAGATTACTATCTACGCCACGATGGACAGTCCAACCACAGGTGGCGGAAGAACCCATCTGGGCCCAACCACCAACAACTTCACGCCTACCTATTGGAGTACAAACGACGATGTGGCCGTATTCTCAGGCAACCAAAAGAAAGAGTTCACGCTGACCGGCGGAGAGAACACTTCTGATGCCACTTTCGCTGGCGAGGCTCCGGCAAGCAATTCGGCTTACTGCGCTTTCTATCCTTACTATCCTGCAGAGGACAGACTCTCGGCAACCCAATCCGGCAGCACTTATACTGTGACTTATGGCTTGCCGTATTGCCAGACCTACAAATATCCTGTTAACGGCAACCCTACTTTCAATGATATGTTTTGCCCTATGATTGCCTACAGCACCGATGGCCAGAACTACCAGTTCAAGAACATGATGGGCGTGTTGAAACTCGACCTGAAAGGCACGGGCACAGTCAGTTATATCGTGTTGAAAGACAATAACACCAGTGCCAAGCTTCGTGGCGATGCCACAGTGTCGGTGAGCGCTGTAGGTGCTACTCCTTCGGTGACTTCGGAATGTATCACTGGTGGTGGAAACGAGTTGATGCTCACTTGCGGCAGCGGCGTGGAACTGAACGAAAACACCGCCACAAGCTTCTATTTCGTGGTGCCTGTCGGCACGCTTGGCACCAATGGCTTCATCATTGATGTGTATAACGCTAACGATGAATATTATCGCATCGACAAGAGCAACATTTCCGGCAATATCATTCAGCGCGCCATTATCTCTACCTTGGCAGTGGAAGATGTGGAAGTGCCTGCCACTGAATACAAAGGCCTCTGCTTCACGGCTGAAGAAGCCAATTCTACCGTGATGATGATGCTTGTAAACCATGGTGATGTGCCGGATTATGAACTTTATTACAGTTATAATGGCACCGATTGGAATGAATTTGCTGTTTATAGTATGCATGGTGGAGAAGAAGGTACGACCATTACTTTGTCAAACGTTGGCGACAAGGTGTATTTCAGTGGCAATAATCCTTTTGGTTTTAGCAGCGCGGACTATGAATCTGGAGAGGTCTATTTATTTAATTTTTATATGACAGGCAAGATAGCTGCAAGCGGCAATGTCATGTCGCTGCTTAAACGGGATTGCAGCGTGAAGGAAATTCCAAATGATGGTTGTTTCCAAAAGTTATTTGATCATTGTTCTTCGCTTACTGCAGCCCCTGAACTTCCTGCCACGACTTTGACTAATAACTGTTATGAAAGTATGTTTGCAGACTGCAGCTCACTTGTTGAAGCTCCTGAACTTCCTGCTACGAATTTGAAAGAGAGTTGCTACAATACAATGTTTAGTTTCTGCACCTCACTTGTTAAAGCTCCTGAACTTCCTGCTACAACTTTGAAAGAAAGTTGTTACGCTTATATGTTACAATACTGTTACAATCTTGCCAATGCTCCAGAACTTCCTGCTACAGAATTGGCGCCGAATTGCTATTTTTGCATGTTCGATTATGATAATAAAATAGAATCAATCAAAGTCCATTTCTCCGAATGGTTAGATGATGAGACCAATTATTGGCATGCGACCAAATTTTGGTTAGAAGGTGTTGCTTCAAATGGCACATTCTATTGCCCAAGCGCCTTGCCAGATAAACCAGGTGTACATGGCATCCCTGAAGGTTGGACAAGAGTTAATATAGATTAAAACAAAACCATAAGGCGCAAGCCTATATGGGAAACACGGGAAGAGGAGCGGAAACGCGCCTCTTCTTTTGTTTTTTGCGCGGGGCGGCATCTGTGTAATTCATGCGCGGTTCCTGAGTTTATCGAAGGATGCGCATTTGAAATTCAATCTGTAAAAATCCGTCCAATCTGTAGTTTATTAAAAATCCGTGTAATCCGCGCAATCTGCGGTTCAAAAAACTTTTGCGGAAGTCAGCGGCATCAGCGGGAGGGAAAATCATGTTCCGCCAAGGCGGTAGAGAGTAAATTCGGAGTAAATTACAGAGTAAATTTTGAAGTAAATTTTTTTCGTGCGCCAGCCAATCTGTGGAATTTTTGCGCTTGCGCATTAAAATTTATCTGTGTAATCTGTAAAATATGTAGTTTGTTGAAAATCAGCGTAATCAGTGTAATCAGCGGTTCAAAAACAAGTTTCGCCAAGGCGTGAGAAAGTAAATGCGG
>CALGBV010000386.1 GCA_937884015.1 uncultured Bacteroidales bacterium | reverse complement strand
ATGTTGCCGGTGGCACCGCCGAATTTTGCCGTGAACGGAATGTTGTTCAACATCTTCATCTGGTCGTTCAGACGCTCGACAAAGACGTAGATTTCCTTGCCCAAATGGGTCGGGCTGGCTGGTTGGCCGTGGGTGCGGGCCAGCATCGGAATGTCTTTCCACTCCTTTGCCATGCCTTCCAGTTTTTCAATCAGGTCTTCCAAAGCGGGTTTCACCACGAGTTTGTGGGCTTCCATCATCGAAAGCGGAACGGCCGTGTTGTTGATGTCCTGTGAGGTCAGGCCGAAATGCAGAAATTCCTTGAATTCAGAAAGTTCCATTTCGTCGAAACGACGCTTCAGGAAGTATTCTACGGCTTTCACATCGTGGTTGGTTTCCTTTTCTATTTCCTTGATTTCTTCGGCATCTTCAAGCTGGAACTCTTCGTAAATGGCGCGCAAGTCATCATAGTCGCCGTTGAACTTTTCCAACTGTGGCAGCGGAAGTTCGCAGAGCGAAATGAAATATTCGACTTCGACCATGACGCGGTAGCGGATTAAGGCGAATTCTGAGAAAAAGTCATCCAGTTCGACGGTTTTTGAACGGTAACGCCCATCGATGGGTGATATGGCGGTAAGTGGTGAAAGATTCATGTTTGTTATCTTTTAGTCAAGAATTAGTGAAATCGAAGATTCGACGTAGTCAATTAGAGAAATGGGCGTCGTGTTACTGAAACTCTTTGCGCAGCGCAATTTTTAATTTGATGAACATCATTTCGCAATAGCCTATTTTTTTATTCTAGTGCGAAGCACCAACTTCAAGTAAGTCTGAGTCCGAAAAATCTCTAAATTCTCTAATTCTTGATAGAAAAATATTATGATGTTTGTGAAAGACGATTATTGATTTATCAGTTTGTTATCGGAACCCAAAACGTTGACAATCTTGTGAATGTAAAGTTTCTTCATGTTGTCGCGGGCAGGGGTGAGGTACTTGCGCGGGTCGAATTCGGCAGGTTTTTCGGCCAAGGTCTTTCGAATGGCTGCGGTCATTGCGAGACGGCTGTCGGAGTCGATGTTGATCTTGCAGACTGCTGACTTGGCGGCCTTGCGCAATTGGTCTTCAGGAATGCCGACGGCGGCCTTCAGGCAACCACCGTATTGATTGATGGTGTCGACTTCTTCCTGTGGCACTGATGATGAACCGTGAAGCACAATCGGGAAGCCAGGAAGCTGTTTTTCAACGGCTTCAAGCACATCGAATGCCAACGGAGGCGGCAATAGACGACCTGTCTCTGGGTCAACGGTGCATTGTTCGGGCGTGAATTTGTAAGCGCCGTGTGAGGTGCCGATGCTGATGGCCAACGAGTC
>CALGBV010000385.1 GCA_937884015.1 uncultured Bacteroidales bacterium | reverse complement strand
TTGACCTATAGAAGCATGACTGCTATTTTTTTTCCTGCAATTTGACCTATACGCCGGAAAACACAACAGACAGTACCTTTTGGGTAAGAAAATCCTGAATTCTTTCATGATCACGCATCCTTTGCAATATGTCGCCCATCAATTTGGTATCGAAAAACGACATTGGAAGTTTCAACAGCTTGATGAAAAAATCCGATACCAGTGACAGATTTATTCTCATGCTAATGTGAAGAAGCAACCAGCGTCTGATGAAATCGACAGCCGTATTGCTCAGAATCAGCATAAACTCACCTAAAAGAATGAGGTAGATAAAGCCAATATCCTGATGTGTGATGCCTACGTCAACAATCGCTTGCGTCAGGAATGGCAGCACCAATTGCAGCACACACCCGACCAAAAGACCTAATATGATTTGCCAAAAACACTTGCCATACAGTTTGACATATTCGAACAGGAAGCGGAACGAGCGTTTCTCTTGGTTTTGCGAATGGCTTTCTTCCGTAAAACGTGGAGTGACTTTCAGCGACATGGCTATGCCCATATCATTACCTTGGGAACAAGTGCTTATCCAATGACTACAGAATTCCTTTTCAGAATATTCCAACAAGCCTTTGCCGGGGTCAGCAATATAGTATGTTTTTGTCTTACCCCTCTTTACTTTATACAGAACGACAAAATGATTCTGATTCCAATGTAGGATGCAAGGCAGCAGAGCATTGTTTAAAGAATCGAGCCGCAAACGGCCGCAAACAGTATGAAGCCCAAGTTTCTCCGCCGCCTGACTGATGCCAAGCAAAGACACCCCTTCGTTGGTGGCAAAACAGATTTCTGACAGTTCATCCAGACTATACTCTTTCCCATAATGCTTACAAACCATCTGCAAGCAAGCCACACCACATTGCATGGAATCGTGCTGATAACATATCGGAAAAGATTTCATGGCTTATAGGCGTTGGATTTCGTTCTCTCCAGCCATCGTTCCTCTGTACTTGCTGGATTTTGGTTTAAGCTGATAACGCAAGGTAAGATAAACTTCGCGCGTATCTGTTTTTCCGTTTTCATATTCAACCATTGTCACATGATATTTTTCATAAATGTTTCTCTGTTGGTTGAATAAATCCGACACGCCTAACATTACTGAAAGAGAATTGTTAAGGAAAGATTTCCTGACCGAAAGATTGCAAATGAAATTGTCTTTTTCAAAATACATATTTTCTACATTTCCTTTGCCGTAATAAGCCAAGTCTGCATAAACCGACCAGTTTTTGGGCAAAGAAAACACATTATTCAATACTGCCATGAACATAGGCTTATTAAATTCAAGCATAACATCCTGACTCTCCATCTTCAGCCATTGCATATTTCTGATGCCAACCGTCATATTAGGATTCCAAATGCCTATGGTCGGAGATGCCGTAAGATAAGCACTCAAGACAGGAAGCCTATCAATATTGACAGGTCGAATTAAGGTTATAGATGAATCCGATGGCAAAGGCTCACCCCATTCAAAAATGGTATAATCGAGGTTATATTGGTAGTTTACAACGAATTGAATGAATTTCCATGAAGTTGCCAAAGAGAAATTGTGCGAAGTGCAAGGCTTCAGATATGGATTTCCTGTGTGTAGCGTGAAACGGTTGACATACATGACCGAATTGCGTAAAGCAAGATACGATGGACGTTCTGTCTTCATGGCATAACTGAACATCAGTTGTAAATCTTTTATTTGGGTAGCAAAGGAGAAGTTAGGGTAAACATGATTGTATTTCTTGCTTTGCCCTTCAACAAATTCATTATCAATATAATAATCATATTTGACATGCTCAAATCTACCGCCCAAAGAAAACATTCCAATTGAAAACAGGCGGCTGTATTCAGCAAAAACCGCAATGTTTTCGTCTTTAATCAGACTCAATGAGGTTTCCAAAAATTCAGAAGAACTCAACAGATCATCTTGCCGCGAGGTGAAAGTGGCTTCGCTTCCGTATGTAATGGTACCGCCCAACAAAGGATTCCCGATAGTCAGTTTGCCAGCCAGCAACTTGTCGGTAACAGGATTGGCATAATCAATAATCCTGTCATCACCAGCCGTACTGTTTTCTCGACCTTGGGTTATCATTTTGCTGTTGTTATGCAAATAATCGACATTGAAATCAATTGTGCTCTCTTTTATTTTCCCCGCATAGAACCCGTTTATCTGATGTTTGGTGTTGTAGTCATAGAAAATGTTTTGTGTGCTTTCCAGATGATCAAATGAAACATTGTCCAACCACACATCAGTTGCAATTGTTCCATCTCCCCTATCGTATGGCTTGTTGATATCGTACCTAATGCCAATCAGCTGGTTTTCGCTTATACTGTAATCGGCTTCAATTTGCCCCTCTATCTTTTCATAATGATTGAGTCCATACGAATTGGTGTTTTGTTTCCAAACGTGATCTGTTTTATTCGTTTGAACAGTTTCAAGAATTGCAGTATCGTTGACACACCTATAATCGAAACTGCCAAAGATTTCCAGCCCTTTGTGCTTGTAATTAAGTTTCAAAACATCCCTTAAATCGGTGTTTTGCGACTGGTACACTGATGAGCGTAAATCTAAGCCGAAACCATCGTCAAGACCTTTTTTCGTATAAATCCTGACAACGGAACCAACCGTGGCATCGTAACGCGCACCAGGATTGGTGACCAATTCCACACGCAGAATTTCATTTGAGCTTAATTGCTCTACTTCGCTTATGTCGCGTACCTGCTTGTTGTTGATGAAAATGAGCGGTGAACCTTTGCCGAACACTTCCAAGCCACCGTCTTTCTTGACCATACCCGGAATTTTGGCAAGCACATCATCGCCCGAGCCTACGTCTGCCAATACGCTGTTCTCAACATCCGTAACTTGAGCATCGCCCTTGATATAGACTTTTGGCAGACCTGCACTGACAGAGACTTCACCCAAACTAACGGCATCCTGTTCCAAAACGATTGTCCCAAAATCCGTTTGCGATTTCTGCAAAGCCAGCCATTTGTCACTATAACCTATAAAACTGATTTTAAGCAACGTAGCATGGCTTTCCTTTGTCATGCTAAATGTACCGTTTTCATCGGTGACGCAGCCAGAAATGAAAACCGAATCATTGGTGAATTGAACAACGTTTGCAAATTGGACAGGAGTATGCGTTTCATCTTCAATTCTTCCATGAAATGATTGGGCATGAACGCCATTTATTGCTATGAAAACAAGTATCGTTGATAAAATGGTAAAGTATCTCATATCTCAAATAATTTGGTTTTGCAAAACTATTAAAAAGTAACCTTATATTTTAATTAATATGGTCAAACCTATATTCTATTAAATTTAACCATAATTTAGGATTTTTCCTAATCAAAGTCACCTCTTAATACAATATCGTTTTCCCCTTCGCGCATGGCGAAACCAAAATTTGCATTTGCCATGAGGCAAAACATTGCGATTAGAATTGTAAATGTGCGCTTCATATTGCTGTGTTTTGATGACACCGCAAAAGTCTACATAAAAAAAGCCATTCCAAGCTTTTTGAGGCTAATATTTTTTTAATAAATTGTAAATCAAATAGATAAAACTCTCTCCATTCCAAACTTTCCGGGGTTTTGCTCTGAATCTATTTTGGCAATTGGTTTTGTATTTGATTGTAAAACAACGGAATAAATGACTTTCCTTTAATATTCCGTTTTTTTACACTCCTGAAAAGCCTTTCGTCCATTCCAAACTTTTTTGGGTAGAAAAAACGGCAATTTATTATGATTCAACGAAATAAGCGAATTTTTATTCCAAACTTTTTTGCTCCAAAATCTTGTGTTCGACAAGTGTTTTCCTTACTTTCATGCGGTTTTTATCCACCATGTTGACGGAATTCTTCAAAAGAAGGGCTTCCGTTTGGCGCGACACTCCCATCAAGAGGAACACGGCGGTCTTAAACTCTTCGTCGGTCAAACCGGGGCATTTCTTGCGAATGTTTTTGACTACATTGGGATAGATTTCGTCAGCCACTTTCAGTGCCGCAGTCCAGAAATCGGATTTTCCATACATGGAACTGCACAAGCTTACAAGGAGAGCCTTGTCGCCGGTGTTCAGGCGGTAAACCTCCATGTTGCAAAGAAGCCTGAACTGTTTTTTCAGACTTTCTTCCTTGTAGGTATTGGCGACATTCAGCAAATCCAAGGTCTTTTGCTGGAGGTCGGTTTGGCCTTCCTGCTGCTTTTTCTGACTGTCGAGTTCGTTTTGCAGCTCCATGGTCTGCTGCTTGAACGAAAGGAAACTGTCTTTCAACTGTGTCATTTCCTTTTCGCGGCGCAAAAAGATAAACAACATCACAGAAAGGAACAGAGCCAGCGACAGCAAGGCAAAAACCAAAACTATGATGGTTTTCCGTCGTTGGGCAAGCTGCTGGTAGTATTGGTTCTGCTGCGCTTCGAAATCGTATTTCTGTTGCGCTTCATATACCGATTGTTGCAAGCTTTTATGGTATTCGTCGGAAACGGCATTTATGTTTTGCTGTTGAAAATAATAAGCTGAATCCATGTTTCCAATGCTTGCCTCAAATTTTGCCAAAAAATTATAAATGGCAGCCCGTTCAGAACCATCTTCTACATCTTTCACTTCTTTTTGCAACTTTTCAGCATAATACTCCGCCGAGTCCGATTCGTTCATGTCCAAGAACAAGTTGGCATAATTAAGGTGAAAGCGTATGCTGTCGTTTTCGGCTACGCCTACTGAAACGGATTGCCTCAACAGCAGAAATGATTCCTCATAGTCTCCTTTTTCCCTATAGATTATGCTTAATGTGTTCAGAATATAGCTTTCTTCCATTTCATCCTCAGCAACTCTTGCCAGTTCCAAGCCTTTTTCAAGGTAACGCACTGCACTGTCGTTTTCGTGCTTTAAAGTAAATGCCGATCCTATCGCTCTATGCATCTGCGCCTTTTTAGACAAATTGTTGGCATAATATTTTTCGGCTTGCTTAAAGTTCTTCAAAGCCTCATCATAATAGCCACCATAATAATTCAGATTTCCCAAATAATGCTTTGCCTTTGCCATAAGCGCACTGTCGGCGTTTTGGCTTGCCAAGGCAAAGGCCTTGTTGTAGGCATCGACGGCGGCATCGGTCTGGCCTTGCGCTTCCAGCACGCAGGCACTGTAAAGCGTGGCTTTTGTCAACTGTGGCAAATCCTGTTTTTTCTCGTAATAATGGCAGGCTTCAAAGATGGCGGTGTCGTTTTTCAGCTCCTTAAAGCTCAGATAGGCGGCTTCCGCATGGAGCAAGGCATACTTCATGTGGTCGGCATGGCGGAGCGAAAGGTCGGGGTTAAGGATGGAATCGAGGCTGGCCAAGGCCGCTTCGGGCTTGGTATCAATGCTTTGTTCCGCCTTGTGTAACTGTGCCTTAGGGTCAACGGGAGGCTTGCAGGCCGTGAAGAAGGCCGCCAAAAGGAACAGGAGGATATATAGCTGCTTGTGTCTTGTCATTGTGTCAGAAAATGTGGCTGCAAAGGTAGGAATATTATTGCAACAAAAGAAGACCGTCATGCATAACGTTTGGCAACAATATACAATTTGATCTTTTTATAACCAAAACAATCAAAACCCACAAAACATTTTTCTATCCGCCTCCGAATCTCGCAACCGCTCGATTCAAACCAGCCTTTCGGCTTTTTCAACTAACATCTTTCATTTGGGTCTAAAAGTATATAGATGCCTCAGATTTTGTTACTTTGTTACTTGTTACTTTGTTACAAACGACATTTTCAATGTTCCCGTTATGTTACAATAAAAGAATAAAATTATTAATATTTATATTATTAATTATTAATAAGGTATATTATTTCTGTGGGTGATGATTTTTCATCAGAAAGGCTAAAAGTAACAAAGTAACAGTAACAAAGTAACATTGGTT
>CALGBV010000384.1 GCA_937884015.1 uncultured Bacteroidales bacterium | reverse complement strand
TTCCATTCGAGCAGGAGGTCTGGATTGACGCCACTGCCGCCAAAGTCATCAGCAGCTACACGAAACAGTATGCCACCACCATTCACAAGCGCATCTATCAAGTGATGGCTTTCCCCGACGGAACCATCCGCGTTGGCCGCGCCGAAAACAAATTCCAGAACACGCTTTTCATCATCGATGAAGCCTCCATGATTGGCGAACAGCGTGATTTCGGAAACGCCAGCCTCCTCGACGACCTGCTCTCCTACGTTTTCAGCGGCGACAACTGCAAGTTGCTGCTCATTGGCGATGCGGCACAATTGCCTCCCGTCGGCAGCGACCACAGCCCCGCATTGGACATCGACTACCTCAAAAGCGAATTCCCCGTCACCATTGCCACCTACGAACTCACCGAAGTCATGCGTCAGGCCTTGGAGTCGGGCATTCTTTCCAATGCAACGCACCTGAGGCAACTGCTCAATGAAAACCTATACGAATACGGTTTGCCACTATTCGACATCAAGGATTTCGGCGACACCACACGCATCGAGCCTGAGACCTTCGAGGAACTGCTCTACCGTGCCTTCGATGCCGAACACAACACCGAGACCGTCATCATCTGCAAATCGAACAAACGCGCCAACCTTTTCAACCAGGCCATCAGGAGCAGAATCCTGAACATCGAAGGCGAAATAGCCACCGGCGACCGCCTGATGATTGTGAAAAACAACTACTTTTGGGCCGACGGCAACCAGAACATCAGTTTCATTGCCAACGGTGACATGGCCGAGATACGCAAAATCCGCCGTTATGAAGAAATGTACGGCTTCCGCTTCGCCGATGTGGAGCTGAGTTTCTTAGATTATCCCGATGCGCCCAATCTGGAAGTGAAAATCATTTTGGACACGCTGAACAGCGAAAGCGCCTCGCTCACCGAGGAGGAAAACCAAAGGCTTCACGATGCCGTTGAGGAAGACTACATGGACATTCCAAACCGTCGCGAACGCTACAAGGAGATGAAGAAAAACCCGTGGTTCAACGCCTTGCAAGTGAAATTCGCCTACGCCCTCACCTGCCACAAGACCCAAGGCGGCCAATGGAAAGACGTGTTCATCGATTCATCATTCAACCTGAAAGACGAGTTGGAAAAAGACGACATCCGCTGGCTTTACACGGCAGTCACCCGCGCCCAGGAACGGCTCTATTTCGTAAATTTTAAGGATGAGTTTTTCTCCCGCTAATGCCGCTGATTTCCGCAGAGGTTTTTTGAACCGCAGATTTCACAGATTACACTGATTTTTAATCCACTACAGATTTCAAAGATTATTTTAATGCGCCCTTCGACAAGCTCAGGGAGCAGCGCATGAATTTACACCAATTTGCATTTCTCACCTCACGCCTTCAGCAAGCAAACGTTTGGCCGCCACTTCGGAACTCACGAACCAGACTAAGTCGTCCTTATCGAAACAGATTCTCGGCGAAGGATTGAGGATGAAATCACCGTTTCGTTCAACTGCAATCACCATAGCCTCGTAACGCGACGAGAGCTCCGAATCCAT
>CALGBV010000383.1 GCA_937884015.1 uncultured Bacteroidales bacterium | reverse complement strand
GATATTATCGAGGGCAAAGCCAGTAGGTTTCGCATTCGTATGCGTCACCCAGGTTTGTCCGAAATAAAGCGTGTTCGGACCCAAGTCTGGATTGCTTGGATCATAAACCACAGCATACATTCCCTTATCGTCGAAGAAGTAACCGCGGCGATAAGCCTCAGCGGCCTGGTCAACGGTTTCGGAGAAGGCGATTGGCGTGAAGCCACTGTTTTCCGGAAAAGCTGTCTTGGTGATGCCAATGTGGGAATTGCCAGTGAGGCCGCCATTGATATTTATTTTCTGGTTGACCGTTGACAGGTAAACATTATTTGAGATGCCATTGGCCATGTTGCCATCGATGCGGACTTCGCCATTGACGTTCAAAGTACCGTTTTCCGACACGTAAACTCCACCGCCCTCTGAGCCATTGTTGACAAGGTTGCCAGTAATGTTGCAACCACCGTTAAGCGTAAGGACGCCATCATTAATCCTGATGCCACCGCCATTGCCTGTGTTGTTGAGGTTGTTGTTTACCGAACTCTGATAGAACGTCACCTTAGCGCCATTGTTGATCTCGACAAGCGGAGCCGAAGGTGTGATTTCGATAGTTTTGTAATCTTCAGGATGATGCGGATAGTCTGGCTGCTGACTATTTTCATAATAATTCGGATTGAGCAGTTCGTGGAAATTTTCGCTCCATTCATTCATGCCGTCAAGGGTGATGCCGCGCATAACGAAATCCTTATTGACAGAAACCAATGCACCTGTAAACTGAGGCAGGACACCGACACCCGTCGTATTGTCTTCCTCCTGATGACCGCCCGGATAACGGTAGACATAGACATTGCTGCTGCCATACTGCAAGCCGCTCCATTCGGTGCCGTGCGAATCATTGATGGTTACCGTATTTACGATGAAGATATTATCGCTTGGCGCGAACGACGATGAATTGAACACGCCGCTCAACGATTTCTTCGCCTTGTTCGGGAACTTGCCGGAATAGAGGTTCTGTCCGTTCACGCCATCGACATACCAGTTGATGGCCGCACCTCTTGCCGTAATATCCAGCACGATATCGAAATAGGAATCTATTGGCTGGTCGTATTCATCCGTTTCGTAATTAGTGAATTTCACAGTGAAAGTGACTGTGCCCATATAATGGTCTTCCGGGGAAATGTTCTCTGAGCCGTCATAATAAAGGTTCAATGCGAAACCGAAATGCTTACGGCCATCGACGGTGCCCAACTCGACAGGATGAGCAGGGTTGAATTCCGAAACATCGTGGAGTGACGCTTCGGGATTATTCAGGTCGTAACCATTAAGCCAGCCATCAACATTATCGTAAGTCAATGAAGCGCCATAAGTGATGGCGATATTATTTTGGCCGCCTTCGTTACCATCGAACCATTCAGCAGAACGGAGAACGACAGGATCATCAGTTTGTGTATGACTGAAATCCGTTTGAATGTTTGTAATCGTAAACGTTGATTCAGTACTACCCGGAAGCATTTGGAAAGTAGGCAGCACGACCTTAGTATTATAGACATCGCCATTCTGTCCCTTGCCATACATCAAAGCATAACCCGGGACGCTGAAGTTCTGGTCGATGACGGTCTCGGTATTGATGACCAGTTCCACATCGGTGGTTGTAACCAAAACATCCGGATTTCCGTCTTCGCCACACTCATACTCTTCGAAAGTGATGTTAACCGAAGAAAGCACTGCATTTCTATCCAATTCGTTGCTATAAGTCAGCGTAAAGGTCAGTTTTGGCGTTTCAGTTAAATGGGTTCCATCAACATAGAAACGGCGTGAAGCCAGATGTTCCGTTGACGTGTTGCCACTGATCACCAAAGCTGATTTGGTGCCTTGAACTTCGCCGCTTGCGTTCACTTCGGAAATCATACTTTCCAAGGAACCTGCCGGTGCAACGGTGAGGCCGAAAACGGTATTTGGCGCAGCATCCAAAAGTTCCAACTGGTCATTCACCATATCCTGCAAGTCGCCACTACTACTCATGTCGATATTTTCATACAATGTGTTGGAAGTGATGGAACCATGTTCCTCTTCATTCCAATAGGACCAGGTAGTACCATCCTTTTTCGTTATGGCGGCATCGATGCCTGCTACATCCATACCCCAATCTATGGAACTCACCTTGAAGTAGCAGCTTGTCGAGGCCGGAAGTTCAACCGTACATTCCGTAGTCAGATAATGGTCTGAAGAGTGTTTCGTCTTCGCCACCAAAACGCCTTCGCGATAGTTTTCGCCTCCAGGCACAACAAATTTCCAGAAACGGTAATACTGCACGTCATTCTTGCCATCAGGGGTCTGGTTGGTGAAAGGCACCTGAACACCGCTTTCCACAAGATATCCATCAATATCGTAAGTGTTTCTCGTTGCATCGTAACACACGAAACCGCCATCATCTAGATTACTGTATTCATCAGGACATGACGAACTGCCCGCTGATTTCGGACGGGCGTATGCAAACGACGATTGTGCCGAGGTTTGCATGTGGAAGAAACCATTCAGTTCGCCATAATACATGCTACTCGACGAATTGCTCCAATCATTAGGATATTTCACATTGATGTAACCGCCAGCATTGACGCGGAACTTGTTGTCACAAGCGGAGAGGCCATTATAGTTTACAGCAGAATAATCGCTATCATTTGCTGTGTAAATGTCACCGCTGGCCAGCGCAAGGCTTTGCAGCTTTTTCACTTTATGGATAGGGCTATTGACAATGACACTGGAACCCTTGATCAGGCGGAGGTCTTCAAAAACATTGATGATGGAGTATCTTTCCGTAGTGATGAAACTGGTCATATCGCCTTGACCTATGAAATTGATATGGGAGTTTTCGAGATACACCTCATCGGCACGCTGGATGGAATACAGGGAACGTGTGCAGCTTTTGAATTCGTAACCGTCAGTTTCATTACCCTCAACGACTGAACTGCCGTAGTTGCGGATGTAGACTCGGCGGCCTTCGTCACCAGCATCACTCGATGTGCCCGCACCATAGATGGATCCTGAGATAATCATGTAGTTGCCGATAAGTTCTTGTTCCATATTGTATCCCGTACCATCCACATAGATGTCGGAATGGCCATCAATGTTACATTCTCCGAAATCGGAACCTGCGCTGAATTCGCCCCAGTCGGAACCTGCATAAACCGAACCTTCCAACTTGATTGGCGCTACCGTCAAATCAATTAGCTTATTGACATTTCTTCCATTACCTGGAGCATTTTCAATGGCATTCTTACCGACATTCACCGTAACATCGCCATAAATGTTGCCAAAGAAACCACCACCGTAAACATTTTTCACCACGCGGCCGCCGCTAATGTTGACGAAAACGGTTGCAGTTTTGTCTGATTCAGTAGGAGTCAGGCTATTGGCATCGTTGGCATTTTCAGAACCTACATGCTGTGCTCCGAGTGAGCGCACATTGATGGTCTTCAAACCTCCGACATATAACACGCTCTTGGTACCCAAGGCACCGCCAAACAGGTTGCCCTCGACGGTTCCGCCATTCATATTGACTGTGGTTTGGCCTGCCACCGTACCCAGCTGACCGCCACCATACACATTGCCTTTCACAAGACCGTTAGTGATGGTCACCGTGGCAATATCTGCAGCGTTGCCGGAACCATTTAATCTCACCGTACCCTTTTCAGCGCCGCCATAAACGGAACCATTCACCGTACCAGCAGTAAGCGTAACCGATGTGCTTGTCCCCACATTGCTGTCTTCACCCTTACCAGCGCCATACACGTTGTTGACTTGCAAGTTACCATTGACGGTAACTGTTGTTCCGCCAGTCACGTCGCCCGATTCGCCGCCACCATAAATGTTGCCGGTAACATTGGCTTGACCAAGGACCGACACCGTGGTGTTGCCACCTACGTTAGTAGGTTCACCAAGGCCTGCGCCATAGATGCTGCCGCCAACCGTAGCATCGGTAAGGCTTACCACAGCATTGCCTGTAACGTCGCCGGCTTCGCCGCCGCCATACACGCTGCCGCCAATCTTCGTTGCCGCATTGGTAATGGTAACGGAAGTGCTACCTGCTACGGTTGCATCGTCACCAAGGCCTGCGCCAAACACATTCTCCTTGACTTCGCCGCCGCTGATGGTGACCGTAGGATTGCCCGTGTAAGCAGCAGCATTGCCGCCGCCATACACGCTGTGATTGATGATGCCGCCCGTCATCGTTACCGCAACAGTGCCCGAAGGCTTACCGTTGATATTGTTGCACCCAAACACGTTTTCAGCCACACCTTTATTAACAGTGACGCTTACATTACCTTTCACATTGGCTGCCGTTGTATTGTCACCCAAGCCGCCGCCGTAAATGTCGCCGTGAATAAGGCCGTCGTTCATTGTAATATAGGTATGATTGCCGGTATTGGTGTTAACCGAACCCAAAGCTGAACCGCCATACACATCACCGTAAACGGTAGGATAGTTGCCGTTGCTATCGCCAAGGGTAATATCGACATTGCCGGTAACCTGAGTTGAGGCACCGTAACCGCCGCCGTGGGCATTGGCCGAAACGGTGGAAGTACCTATCTGGCCACCTATGATTTGCATGGTGACGTTGCCGTTCATGGTACCATTGATATTGGCTCCGCCATAGATTCCGCTTTCAACGATGCCGCCATCCATGTAGATGAATGAGTTTTCACCGCCTCTATCGCACGCGCCGCCATAGACGCCGGCTTTCACATTAAAAGTGGAACCACCAGTGCTTTGAACTTTCACTTGACCTTCGCCTGAACCTACGCGGCCTCCAAGAATGAAGATGTTGGCAGTAGTGAGGGTTTGTCCAATAGCACCGCCACCATAGACACCACGTTCGGTATAGGCATCATCAGCAAAGACAATATTAGAACCAAGGGTCATTTCACCCGTATTATCGTTAGGGTTATATCCCAAGCCTGCGCCATAGATGGCACCACCTGTAGATTGAGAAATCATCGGAGGTGTAGTAGTTCCAAACTGCCGGCTATTGATTTCTGCCGTTCCTCCAAAATAGACATAAGACGTGCCATCCGTTTTACCCGTATCCCCGCTACCTGTGCTACTGCAGTTTGAACCCGGTGCTATCCATCCGCCGATGCGGCCTCCCGTGATGACTATCAGACGGTCACCACTGCAGAAAGTGGAAGTAGAGCCACATGCCAACTGGCCATCGATGCGGCCGCCTTTCATGCGGATGCTCATAGCGCGAACTCTTCCCTGGCTCGTGCCGCCATCACTGCCGCCCTTGATATGACCTTTATTGTAACCGCCTTCCATTTCTATGTAGCGCTGTCCCGGTCGCTGATAAGCGTGGAAATAATACTCATTACCTATCTCTGAAGCAAACACGCCGCTCTTGATAAGCGAACGCAAATACAACTGTCCATTTGCACGATGCAAATCCGGTTGTCCATTAGGACCATAAATACGGGATGCACGCAATTTGATGTTATAGGGATTATTGTTTATCTCATTTGCGGGGACGTAATAGTTTGCCAGCGCGCGGTCGTAATCGCATCCCATTATCACGTAGGAATTGATTGCATTTGTCGAATTAGCACCCTTATTGTTGATATTCGCTATGCCTGAATAATATCCGCTTTCGACCTTGACCGTATTTACTACATCTTGATTTTGAGTGTTATTGCCGTAAACATTTCCCTGCGCCGTGTTTCCACTACCGCTCGAACTGATTATTCCTCGTCCCATCGTCAAGTTACGTCCGTTTGCGTCAAATGTGCCGTTTCCGTGACGGATCCATTCCACCTTTACGCAGTTGGAACGGTCGTATGGGTCTGTTGTGCTTGTAGTGGTCACCTTCAATCCCGTAATGGTTCGAGAACCGGAGTTGTCGCCGGTTCCGTCAGGATTCATGCCGATGATGGTGCAAGGTGTTCCCTGTTCAATAGAACCTATATTGCCACTTGCCACGATGAAATTGGTTTCGTAGGTTCCGCCCGAGAATGTATGAGCGGTGGTTCCGCTCCATACGGTTGCCTCGACCCAGGTGGCTTCCAAGACAATCTCTGCTGAAGTGCAGTTGGGAGTGTACGCTACATCGGAATCAAGGTTTACAAAATGAATAAGTTCATCCAGTCCCAAGACATCGCCATCCGAGGCAGCTGTGTAAGTGCCTCCGTTTCCTCGCCCGATGTACTTGCCGCCTCTGACGATTTTCCATCCGGCAAAACCGTAATACTTTTTAGAATCACCGCTGCCAGTGGAAGGACGTACGCTGAACGGGTTGGAAATAATGGTATAAGGGTAATTTTCCTTGGTCGGGTCGTCGGGTATGCCATTCCAATCGGCATTATCTGTGAAGTAGCCGATGACAAACTTCTCCAACGTCTTGTAATAGACAAAGGTGTTTTGGTCCTCATCCGTTGCATTGGAAACATGAGGCGTCGTGTTGCTATTCAAGGTGGAAGTTGCCACAGTATTGGAACCAAGAATAATGGTGTTGGCATCAGTGTTGAAGCCACGATAGGTAATCTTCACATTGCGAGGGTCGGGGCTGTAAAGGGTGTACTTGTATTTATCCTTGTAATCAGGAGCGTCATCCGCCGTTCCCACTTTTATGTCCCTTCCTTTATAGTATGCCCAGTTGTGGTCTTCGTAGTCGTTAAGGACGACCATTTGCCCAAAGACTCCGCTATTATGGCTGAAAGTATTCGTCGCGACATCCGATTCCTCCATAGAGTCTGAACCGTATGCAATAGCCTTCACCGTTGTATTTTCAGCGACATCAAATGGGCCTGAATACACTGTGCTCGTGTTGCTCGGCTCGCTGCCGTTTGTAGTATAGTAAATGGTAGCTCCCAGAGTCGCACAAGTGATGGTTGTCGTGCCATTTGAGCCATTGTCCGTAAAGGAAATGACAGGCGTCTTGCATTTGGCCCTTACCGTAATGCTTACCTCGCAATAGCATTGCACGTTGCCGTCTTTGTCTTTTGCCGACAGCCGCACGACAGAAGAACCTGCCGACACACCACTGATCGTGAACGTACCCGTGTTACCTTCTTTCTCCACTAACGTTGTGGGGATATTAATAAACCCACCGCCGCTTGTGGCTGAGGCCTCCACACAGTTGAACAGATTTGGCACATTCGGCGTAAGGGTATAAGTCACCATTCGGTCCTCCCCTTCGAGCATAGTAATGGCAGCAGGCGACACTGAAATTCCCGTAGGAAGCGGACGCAACTTGAAAATGGCATATTTAGTGTCAGTGGCACCAGGATTTGTTGAATTTGTGCTGCTTGAATTAATCGTTGTATTCCACGGATTGTCATTTTCACTAGCATCGCCATTTTCAGTGTTCGACCAACCTTGAAAATAATAACCTCTTTCTGCATGGGCAAAAAGGAAGAATGCGACGTCTGCACTGCCGCCTTGGCTAGAAGCTTTTCCAATTATAGATGATGTCGTTTCATAAGTTGCTCCAATATCACTATTACTTGTGTTGACATACACATTTCCTGAACCCGTGAGGGTTTGGTTACTTAATGTTGCTGTCATCTTTGCATAATAGTCAGTACTAGCCCACACTTGAGCCGAAACGCTAAAGATGAGTAAAATCAGAACCGATAGTCTTTTTATCAATCTCTTCATATTTTATTGGTTTAATTGTTTATTCCTTTTGTTTTGTATATAGATGTTTACGTATGATATGCTTAAACAGAGTGCCAGCACCAAGTAAGGCGCATCGGTGAGGGTGTGGGGCCACAGCACCATGGCCAGGAGCCAAACCGCAACCACAATGGCGTAAGGCAGACACCAGTGCTTCCGCCATTTCCAGAAGATGAGCGGCAGCGGGTTGAAAGGGATGAGCAGCCAGCTCCATTCGGTGCAGACCAG
Source organism: uncultured Bacteroidales bacterium (assembly GCA_937884015.1). GTDB lineage: Bacteria > Bacteroidota > Bacteroidia > Bacteroidales > F082 > Limimorpha. The sequence goes on along the minus strand of CALGBV010000383.1, from coordinate 1,197 downwards.
CTTGGAGAAAAACACCAAATAGACGGAGACAATTCCCAAGAGGCTCTGCACGGCGAGCAACACATAGTCCATAAAGGGCCAATGCAAAAAAAATGACACGATGGCAAGCGCCAGCAGCAGCAAAGCTAAAAGCATCGGGGTAAACCAAGGCTTGTGCAGGCCTTCGCCTTCGGGCACGAGAACCCTTGGCTCCGAATCAATCAGCAGCCGTCCGTTCACGCTGGCATGCGAAAGCACGTCAACGAGGTCGGCGGGCACAATCACCTTTTCGGCTTTGGTACAGTTATCGTCAATCGAACCATTGCATATTAGGCTGAGGAAACAACGCGTCCAAGGACTGTCATCAAACTGCGGGGCAGCAATTTCGCGCCGTGAAAACTGGTATTTCTCAGGCCATTCACCATAAGTGATATGGGTGCTGCCTAAGCCTTCCTGCAACTCTAGCAGCACACTGTGGGCGCAGCCGCGGTTGAGGTAGTCGTAAGGCAGCTCAAAGCCTTCCATGACGTGGTTGTCGAGCACACGCCAGAGGTTGCGCTTGGCTTCCAACGGCAGGTTGAGCGTGTATTCCTTCACGCCGCGGCCTTCCTGGGCATACAAATCCACATAATCCTGGGCAGGAATGGCAAACATGCCCATCTTCAGGTTTCCGGCGAGGAAAGACAGCACGCGGTGTGTCGCGTCTTCCGATTCGTAGGAAAAGACGTAATCGAGCTTATGCGTCGGGCATTGCAAATGCAAGGCGGCATGGCCTACACGCGAATATAAAGCACCGCCAGGCTCAGCCACAAACAACGAAGCGATGACGAAATTTTCATCCTCTTCGGCATTTATGGTGTCCTGTGCACGGCTTTGCAAGGGCAAAACAAACATACTTAACACAAAACACACCAAACCAAAGACAAATCCTGCCTTGGCAAAGGAATGTTTTTCAATGTGTAATATGTTATTATTCAACTTCTTATCGCGCTTCGCTTATTTTATTTATATATATGATTTGAACTTGCAAAAATAAATATTTTGCTTTTACGGAATGAAAAATATTTGAATTTTTATCACTTATTTACCTGTCGGCATAAAAAAGGCAATAACATCCAATTTGTTTTTTAAAACCAAAACAATCAAAACCCACAAAACTTTACTCTATCCGCCTCCGAATCTCGCAACCGCTCGATTCAAACCAGCCTTTCGGCTTTT
>CALGBV010000382.1 GCA_937884015.1 uncultured Bacteroidales bacterium | reverse complement strand
CTACAACAATACCTGCACGCGAAACTATAGCGGCGGCGGTGAAGGCAAGAGCTATGGTGCCGTACTGAACGCGATCAACAATGTGCTCATCGACCATTGCGATTTCGTGAATAACCACACCGATTACACCTACACGGTGAATGCCGATCTCTTCCTTAACATGGAAAACGACGATGTCAACCACTTGCGTCAGCCGAAGCATGCCTTGATTTCGTTGCGTAACTCAGTCATGCAGAACTCCATTGTCTGGGGTAACGAACAAGCCATCTATACTCATGATTTCATCGCCAAGGATTTGGCATCCGAAATCAATTATTGCGCCATCGAAAACGCCATGTACAATGGCGTGGGCAATATCGTGCTTGGGAACTCAGGCAATTTCGTTCCTGATTTTGTCAATCCGACTCCAAATGTCGGTCATCTCATCAGCATCGACGATGTGGATTGGAGCTTAGGCCTCAATTCCATCTGCCACAAGCAGGGCACTGAAGGCAGCGACCTCGGCGCCATTGCTTCAACGGAAGCCTCGCACATCAGCGTGACACCAACCGATGGCGTGATTTATGTGGCACAAGACGGCGAAGGCGACGGCTCGTCATGGGTCAATGCCACTTCGGATCTGCAATATGCTGTTGCACATGCCAACACCACAACGCCTGCCGCCCAGGTCTGGGTGAAGGAAGGCTCCTATACGGGTGACGCCAATGGCAATCACAGCGCCTTCAATGTGGTGGCTGGTGTTGAAGTCTATGGCGGCTTTGCCGGCAACGAGACTTCGCTCGACCAACGTGATCCTGCAGCCCATCCAACCTTCCTTGATGGTATGTCATCTCAGCGCGTCCTTTATCAGAACGAACCATTTGCCGAAGAGGATGCCGCCGTTTGGGATGGTTTCGTCATCCGCAACGGCTATATGAATGAAGGCAGCTTCTACGACTATAACGGTGCCATTCTCGTTCATCCTGTGAGCAACGACATGTCGTACAACCTGAACCACCTCAACGGTGCTGGTGCAGCCATCTTGGCCAACACCACCTTGAGAAACATCAGTTTCGAGAACAACCGCATTGTCCGTGACCCAGAACACAACAGCGGCATCAGCAATGCGATGAAGGGCACGACACTGAGCGTGTTTGGCGGCACCCTCGACCATGTCGTCATCGCTTACGACACCACCGAATATGTCAGCACGAATGCCTCTATGGTGAACAGTTACCTGTATGCTGTCAACGCTACGATGGAGGCTTGCGACTTCAACCATAACATCGGTAAGATTGCCCTCTATGGCGGCTCGGTGAACCATGCGAACTTCACTTATAACCAGGTCCGGGTGGAACTGCCAGAGGAAGACAACCTCAGCGAGGCGCAACTCTATGCCGACTTTACTGTGATGCGCCATTGCCGTCTGGCATTCAACAATGCCGTAGCACTCAACAAGCGTAAAAACGGTTCGCAATATGCCAACACCTTCCACGATTGCCAGATTGACCATAACAATGCTTTGGCTATCGTTGGTCACAGCCTTGGCAACAACGACCAGTTCATCAACTGCAACATCAATAACAACAAATCGAACAACAGAGGCAGTAACGTTTATCCAATCAGTGGCGGTGTGTTCCACAACACTGTTGTTTGGGGCAACCGCAACTACAGCGACCTCTGCGCCCACTTCGAAGCCTCACGCTTGGCAGAGAACTGCAGTTTCAACAACTGCGCCGTTGAGCATGGCCTTGAAGGTTATGAAGACGAAGTGGTGGCTTTGGCTGCCGATAACACAGGCACTTCTCAGGCCTACGAATATCCTTGCTTCTTGGCTCCTGTCAATGGCGATTACACCTTGACTGAAAACTCAGCCCTCATCGATGCCGGTGATAACAGCGTGGTTGCCGTTGAAAAGGACTTTATCGGCAACGACCGTATCATGGACGAGACCGTTGAAATCGGTGCCTACGAATACAAGTGTGTCCTTTATCGCGAATACAACGATGTAACCATGAACACGCATTATCCGTTCTACGGCGAATGGCTCACCGAGTCGGGACAATATGTCCACCGTTGGGCTATCAACGAAACCTGCGATAGTGTGGTGGTGCTCAACCTCAGTTTCAAGCACATCATTTATGTTACAGAAGAAGGCGGCGGTTTGCGCAATGGTACTTCATGGGAGAACGCTTTCGGCAGCCTCAAGGATGCTACCGAATATGCAGGAACCCATCCAAGCGACCTCAATCAGATTTGGGTGGCCGAAGGCTTGTATCGTGGCGATGGAACTTCAGTCAACGCCTTCCGCTTGTTCCCGAACACCCAAATGTATGGCGGCTTGACCGGTACCGAATTGGCTGATTACGACCTCAGCCAGCGTGACATTGCAAACCATGAAACCATACTCGACGGTGACTATATCCAGCGTGTCATCTACCAAGTGGAAGATTGCACAGCCGACAACCCGTTGATCATCGATGGCTTCACGATTAAGAACGGCTTCTCGAGAGCCAGCGTCAGCAATGGTACGGCACTTTCGTTGAAACGCTATGCTACCATCCGCAACTGTAAGATTACGGAAAACTATACCAACAGTGGGGTAGAGGCCATCTATATGTACAACGATGACTTCGAGTCGTGCGACCGGCGCATCATCTACAACAACTTCATCAACTGCGAACTGACCAACAACCAAGGCGGCTATGTGGTTGTTTCCGACCACTGCGCCTTTACCAACTGTAAGATTTCGGGCAACAACGGCTTCGGCATCTATGTGGTGACCTACACTCGTGTCGAAGACTGCCAGCTCATTGGTAATGGAGGCCGTGCCATCCGCTTGAAGGCTGCTGCACATAAATTCACCGACCCATTCTGGGGTACTGAAAAGTATTCGTTGGACTACCTCGACATGACCAATACCAAAGTCACTAACAATAAGGGTGGCATCCATTACGAAAAGACATGTAAGGGACACGGTGAAGGCCGCATCACGAGCTGCCTCTTTGCCAACAACAGCGCAATGTCAGGTGAGGACACCCGTGGCGGTGCCATCTTCGGCAACGAACACGAAATCGACATTACCTGCTCGACCTTCGTCAACAATACGGCAAAGGACGACGGCGGTGCCTTGTATGGTACGGGTTACAAGATTGTGAACACTATTTTATCGGGCAACAAGGCTTCGGGCAAGGCCAACCAACTCTCCAACCATTATTATGACTGGGTGGAATGTGAGGATGGTGCCTTTGCCAAGGTCAGCATCGAGACTTCCGACATCACCTATTCGGCCATCGAAGGCGGTTATCCTGGCGAAGGCAACATTGGCCTCAACAACACTGACCTCAAGGCTAACCTTGATGGTTCCTACAGACCGAATGGCAATTCGCCATGCGTCAACAATGGTACGGTTTCGGGTGTCGATGTTCCTGAATACGACATGAACGGCCAATCCCGCGTACTGCAAGGCCGTATCGACATCGGTGCCTACGAGTCGGACTTCACGGGCCGCACCCTCATCCTGCCCGATGCCAACAATATCATCTATGTCAGTCCGGAAGCTTGTGGCAACAACGATGGTTCATCATGGGACAATGCCACATCGCATTTCCAGATGGCCTTGAACTTCGCACTCTGCTATGAACCTAAACCTCAAATCTGGGTGAAGAAGGGTACCTATGGTGACGACAACGCCCAATTCTGGAGCAACCTCGCCATGATGCCAGGCGTCAATGTGTATGGCGGCCTGAATGGTGACGAACCCGCTAGCTATGACCTCAGTCAGCGCGACTTGCGCAATAACCTCTCCATCCTGACAGGTAACTCGGTGAAGCGTGTCCTCGAACAGTTCGGCGACTTCACCGGCGACGAGGTGGTGACTTGGGACGGCTTCCACATCAAGAGCGGTTATGCACGCGAAGGCTATGTGAGAAACATCAAGTATCTGAGCGAAAGCGCAGTGGAAGGTTTCTTCAAGGATTATATGAACGGTGGCGGTGTGTTGCTGCGTAAGGGTGGTAACCTCTCGCATTGTGAAATCTACGACAATGTCGCTTTCGTCGGCGGCGGTATCTACCGTGGCCATGTCAACGGCAACGACACCCCGACTTATATCACCAACACCAAGCTGCGTCACAACTATGCCATCGATGAAGGTGGTGCCATCTTCATGAGCCGTAGTTCTGGCACTTTCGGTGGTGGCTACAGCCAAATCGATACCATTGCCAACTGCGAAATCAGCGGCAACAATGCTGACCGTCTCGGTGCCATGCACACGGTGAGAACGGCTATACTTGGCACTTCCATCATCAAGAACACGACCGACCTGTATGCTTTCGATACCATCAATTCAGGCCACCAATACAACCATTTGGTGAACTGCGTGATGTGGGGCAACGACAGCCGTAATTACGCCTTCCAGACCGAAGGCCGCAACAACACCTACGACTATTGCGCCATCCAAGGCGGTGCTCCAGCCGAAAACACGGGTTCGAACATCATCAACCTTGAAATTGACAATACGGGCGATAACCCTGAATTGAATTATCCTTTCTTCCTCGACTACGAAGAGGAGATTTACCGTCCAACCGAAAACTCCGCTTTCGTCAACCAAGGCGACAACGAGAATGTGTTTGGCGACGAAGACCTCGCCTTCAAGCCTCGTGTGAAGGACGACATCGTGGATATGGGCGCTTACGAAGAGAGTTGCCTCAACTATGAACATAAATATGTGATTGCCAACCGACAGTACAACTTCTATGGCCGTATCCTTACCGAATCGGGCAAATACGAACACCAGTGGACTCCGGCTGGCTCTGACTGCGACAGCTTGGTCAGCCTCGAACTTGAAATCCGTTGCATCTGGTATGTGAAACAAGGCGGTGCCGGCTTGCAGAACGGCTCGTCGTGGGAGAATGCTACGGGCGACCTCAACTGGGCTATCAGCCAAGCCTCGGCCTGCGATACCGTAGGTACCAAGCAGATTTGGGTGGCACAAGGCCTTTATCAAGGCAACGGCACATCGGTCCAGGCCTTCACGCTGAAACCTAACATCGAGATTCTCGGTGGCTTCGAAGGCAACGAATTGGAAAATGTCGATTTCGATAGCCGCGACTTCGTGAACCATGCTTCCATCCTCGACGGCAGCCATTGCCAGCGTGTCCTCGGCAACTATGGCAACGAATCGAGCTTCGGCCCAATGAAACGCGCCACCATCGACGGCTTCACCATCCAAAACGGTTATACTACCAAAGAAGGTGGCGGCGTGTATGCCAAGAACTACATCACATTGAACAACCTCGTCGTGAAGAACAACCAAGGCGGCAGTGGTGCCGGTATCTATGTCGATAACCGTTGCGAAGTGTCCGACTGCGACATCTTCAGCAATACCGCTTTGCACGATGGCGGCGGTGCCTGGGTGAAGTCATCCACCTTGACCTACTGCGAAATCTACCGTAACCTCTGCGATAATGTGGAAAGCGGCAGCAAACGCGGTGGCGGTATCTATGGCAATAACGCAACCATCAACAACTGTCTGATTGCCAACAACAGCGTCCTTACCACGGGTGCTAAGGGCGGCGGTATGTACATCGCCAACTCGCAAGTGGCTTCGCAGCTGCTGAACTGCACCATGGTGAACAACTACTCTTACGACCTGGCTGGTGGCGTGTATAGCGAAAACAGCAGTTCGAACAACGAATTCATCAACTGCGTGTTGTGGGGCAACAAGACCGACCTCAATACACAGCAGATTGCGGTGAGCGCTTCCAATGTCCCGATTTACCTGCGTTACTGCGCTGTCCAAGGCGGCGCTGCCGGTATCGGTAACATCAAGCTGACTGCTGGCAACAACACCAATGATCTCTTCTCGCCTAAGTTCGTCAACCCATCGGAAAATGTGGGTGCCAACTATGGCGGCGGCGATTGGCGTTTCCAAGACAACTCCATCCTCGCCAACCACGGTGAACGCCTGACTTACACCATCACCAAGGACCTCGACGACGAGACCCGTGTGAAGAACAGCAGAATCGATATCGGTGCTTACGAAAGCAACTATACTCACGATTATGCAGTGCGTCCTGACGAACACAACATCATCTATGTTGATGCCCATAACAACAGCGGCGACTACAGCGGTGACTCCTGGGCCAACGCTATTCCTGACCTGCAGCTGGCCATCAACTTTGCAGGCGATAATGACAATCGTCCGAAGATTTGGATTGCTGGCGGTACCTATACAGGTAACGGCTGGCCGTATGTCGATGCTTTCGTAGCCTTGAACGGCATCGACCTCTATGGCGGTTTCGCCGGTAACGAAGCCTACGATTACGACCTTGATGACCGTGACCTCGAAGCTAACGCAACCATCCTCGATGGTCAGAACATCCAGCGTACCTTGCAACAGGCTCACAGCACTTACTTCAAATACAAGCAAATCGAAGAACTGCACAGCGCCATTTATGACGGTCTGACGCTCAAGAACGGTTTCGTCTATAAGAACAATGGTGGTGTGGTCATGATGCAAAAGGGTAACTTGAACCGATGCATCATCGAAAACGGTGAAGCCAGAGACGGCGTTGCCGGTGGTTTGTTCTTCAATAACTATGACCTCATCGTTGACAACACGATTATCCGTAACTGTAAGACCACCGCTTCAAATACCGGTTCTGGTTATAATGGTGGTGGCTATAATGGTACTCACATTATCTTCCATAACTGCTTGCTGGCCAACAATAGTGCAAGTGGTAATGGCGGTGCTGGTACGGGTGGTACACATTACAATTCAACCATTGTCAACAACTATGCTTCTGTTGATGGTGGCGGCTTGTATATCTATAACAAGGTTTATAACAGTGTGCTTTGGGGCAACAAGATAGGCAACAATCTGCCAGGCCAGTTGCGTACGAGCGATCCTTCCTACAATCAGAATACCTTCGGCAATGGTGACGTGCTCTACAGCGCCATCGAAGGCGGTTTTGCTGGTGAAGGCAACATTACCCTGAATGTCAACAACAGTGGAAACAGCGACATCAACTATCCGATGTTTGTCAATCCTTCCATTGCGGCTGGTGCCGGAAACGGTTATGTCAGCGATGACGACGATTGGTCGATCGAAGATGGTTCTGTCCTCGTCAATCACGGAAAACTGAGTTATGTCTCTGGAACATACGACCTCGGCCATAACAACCGTGTCCAACGCGAAAAGGCGGATATGGGTGCTTACGAATCGCCATACGATTTAGATTATGAGATTGAACCTGATGCCAACAACATCATCTATGTCACTCAGTTCGGCGCGGGTTTGAAGAACGGCTCTTCATGGGAAGATGCAACTCCTTATCTGCAATTTGCCATGGAGCGCGCCACGCTGATGTCGCCTCGTCCGCAGATTTGGATGGCTGCCGGTATCTACACGGGCAGCGGCGTTCCTCAATATCCGGCCTTCAACTTGCCTGACAACATCAGCCTGTATGGTGGCTTTGCCGGTAACGAACCTGCCAGCTACGACCTCTCGCTGCGCGACTTCGACCTCAACATCACCCGTCTCGACGGTCAGAACCTGCAGCAGATCATGCGCCGCGACTATACGACATCCAATAACCGCGACATACTGAACGGCATTACCTTCCAAAACGGCCGAAGCAACCGTGAGGGTGGTGCTGCTTACCTCAAGAACTGCGACATCGACTACTGCCAGTTCCTGAACAACACCATGGTTTGGGAAGGCGATTATCCTACCGGTCATGGCGGCGGTGCCTTGAACAGCTCGAACTGCCATATCTATCACAGCACTTTCATGAACAACTATTCCAATGGCGATGGCGGTGCCATCAAGGCCAGCAGCGATGTCATCAATTGGTGCTTGATCAAGAACAACACCGCCGACAAGAGCGGTGGCGGTATCAATGGTTCGCCTGAAATCTACAATACCGAAATCAGTTACAACCATGCTGAAAAGGGTGGTGGCTTGTATGGCGCTCCGAGGATGAAGAACAGCACCGTAGTGAAGAACACGGCTGATATCTATAACGGAAGTGCAAACAATGGCGGCGGTATGTATCTGGGCCGCATGAGCGGTGTCTTCGGTGAAACCCTTTACGACTATTGGTCGAACAACATCGTTTGGGGCAACCGCACCGGTGCTTTGGTGAGCAATGTGAGAGGCATCATTCCTGCTTCGGGAACCATTTCATACACCGCTTTCGAAAGCGACGAGACCTTCCCGGCTGGTACGGGCAACATCGTGTTGCAGTCCGACAACGACGGTACCAACCCAAGCTTCAACTATGTGCGTTTCGCCGATCCTGACAATGGCGACTTCAGCTTGCAGGAATCGTCAATGTGTATCAATGTGGGTAACAACGCCACGGCTGCTCCTGGCGACTTCGACTTGGCTGACAACGAGCGTATCCAGGATGCCATCATCGATATGGGTGCCTACGAAATGACCCCAGTCAACTGCCATGTGCCGACGGGATTGATTGTCCCTGACAATGAAATCACCTTCACGACGGCCAATGTGTATTGGACGCCTGCCGATGATGAATCGCAATGGATGGTCTATTACATGCAAGTCGATGAAATCACGCCTCATATCTTGGTCGCTGATACCAACTTCATCGTGCTTGACGGCCTGGAGCCAAACCTTGAATATTTCGTTAAGGTGCGTTCGATGTGCAGCAGTACGGAGATGAGTGGCTACACCTTGCCTGTGTATTTCAACACCGCTTGCGACCCTGAAAGCATCGTTTGGAACAACTACCTGGATGAAGAAGGTCTGCTGCCAGTGCGCGAACAGGCCCTTCAGTCGAACGAGGAGGTGCTCGAGATCTGCGCGCGCCATCCCGACCGCTTCATCCCGTCCGTCGGACTCGATCCGCGCGGCCTCGGCAACAGCATGCTGTCGAACTACTTCGGCGACGCGTTCAGGTACTACCGCAACAAGGGCTGCCGCATCTGCGGCGAGGTCTGCGCGAACCTGCACTTCCTCGATCCGCGCGTCCAGAACCTGTTCCGGGGCTGCGAGGAGGCGGGGCTTCCGCTTACCTTTCACATGGCGGTTAATCTCGGGTG
>CALGBV010000381.1 GCA_937884015.1 uncultured Bacteroidales bacterium | reverse complement strand
TTCACATGAAATTTTTTCCAAATTTCGTCGCCTACAGCTAAATAGTCCCTGTATATAGCGCGCATATTGGATAATTTATCTCCCAACGCAACTATCTTAGAATCGATGGAAGCATCTTTTAACCTAGTAATAGCAATCTGTTTTCTTTTTTTCCAAGAATTCTCACTTGATTCTCCAGCAAACTCTACGTCGCTTTCTGATTCAACTATTCTTGCCACTCTTTCTCCAAATTCTTTTCTAATGTCTTCTACAGTATAATCTGTGTCTTCTACCACATCATGAAGAACAGCCGCAGCTAAAAGTTCTTTTTCCGATGTCATAGTAGCGACAATAGATAAAGCTTCTAAAGGATGAATGATATAAGGAAAACCTTTTCCACGGCGCTCGGTGTTGGCATGAGCCTTGACCGCAAAAGCAATGGCTTTATCAAGAAATTGGGAATCAATATATTTATTTGACATGGTGATACGTATTTAAAAAGTGACTATTAAAAATTATGCTTCAAATTGGATTTCGAGGCTGCGGGGCTTCGGGGTTTCGAGGTTTCGGGGGTTCGGGGTTTCGAGATGTCCAGTATCCCCGAGACCTCGTTGTCCCACAATCCCGCGATCCCGCAACCTCGGCACCTCGTTTTTCAATATGTAAACTGATTTTGCTCACTTGACGAATTGATTATATGATTTTTATGCGTTGCACTTGTTCCATAGTACGTTTAGCACGATCGGCGTTATAGGCTTTTTCGCCATAAACCAAATCATAGAAACGCTGCAAATCGTCGACACTGCCTCCTTGTCTTACAATATAGACGACACAAAGGTTTTCCAAAGCCACCGATGTAGTGACAATGTCCAAATCGGTACCTGCATAATTATGCAATGACAACTGATAGGCAGATTCCTGACAGTCCTTTTTCATGCGTTCGACATCGCCCAGAGTAGCAAGGCCCATCGTATGCATGGCATCAAGATAGCGCATCATATTGGCCTGGACAATCTCCGACTGGTTGATTCCGGCGATTTTGTCAATCAGGATCTTGAAAGGATTCCAAGCAAGATAATCGCGGAACGAAGCGCTATCGAGCGGCACTTCGTCGAAATTGCCATCGGCCACGAGCGCCTGAATATTACGGCGATACTCATTGATTTGAGCACGGATGGTGCTGAACTGCTCGTCGGCCAATTCCAGCAATCCGGCAAGACGGCTCAGGTTGCGTATGTATTCTCTTGGGATTTCGATGCCCGACTTGTAGCCCGTGTCGTGGTCCATTGTGGCCCACACATGCTGCAAGGCTGTCCGCATCTGCAATTCAAAACGATATTCATTGATGGCCGGACAACTCTCATCGTAATATAAAGACTTGGGAATGCGGCAGATGAAATGCAAGGAAAGATAGCCGAAACGGTCCAGCTCATACTTTTTGCGCTTATCGACAGAACATTCCCAGTCGATTTCAAAGACTTTTTCAATCAGTGCGGCAATCTTATCGACTTCTTCCGTGTAGAAAGTGATGACACGCGCCCCGACGATGTCGGTCAAATCGGACAGCGAATTATATTTCTGACCTTTCAGTTCCAGTTTGCCGGCAAGGCTCTTTTCCTTCTTGATGCGTGTTTCGATGGCATTCACATAGATATCATTGTCATTCACGCATTTATGCAATTCCTTACGCACGATTTCCTCCATCTTTTGGAAGACAGGTTTGTTTTCGCGGTATTCGTCCAGAATCATCTGGCAATGGAGATCAAGTCCGTAGTCGTTCATATTATCTGTATTCTATATATCTTTCTTTCAATATCTTACGGTCGTCATCAGTCAGACACAACTGTTCCGACAAATAATTTTCGAGCGAGCCGTATGTCTTGTCAATCAAATCCAAGGCATCAATAAAATAATCCGTATTAACTCCGACAAAGGTTCTAATCACCTTTTCCTCCTCGATGCCGCCGCCGCTGCCATGGATTTTTTCAATCAGAGCATCGACTTCGTTCTGATAGAAGGCATTCGACAAGTCAAAATCGGAAACGATTAGTCTTCTGTCAGCGCCCAAGGCGGCCAGAAGGAAAGCTGCTCCCAAACCTGTGCGGTCCTTTCCCTGCGAGCAATGCCAGTAGACAGCGCCTCCATTCGTATTGATAATCGACTGGAGGAAAGCCGCATATTGGAGTTGCGTGTATTCGTTCACGACCATGTCGGTGTAAATGTGCCTTGCGATTTCCTGCACCTGTGGCGATGAAGCGTGAGCCGAGAGATAGACAGGCAAATTACGGTAAGCCTCGCCCGGCAAAGT
>CALGBV010000380.1 GCA_937884015.1 uncultured Bacteroidales bacterium | reverse complement strand
AGCCCTGGGCGTCGAATGCTGGTATCGGGTAGTCGTCGTTGATGTCGCCGTATGAACTGTACGAGCTGCCTCCGGCCATGGTGCGGCGCCAGGTGGTGTATTCAACTCCGTCTGTGCTGTTTTCCACCCAGTCGTTCAGGGCATCGGTGAGGGTGCTGCCCACATTGACGTCACCTGAACTAATCTTAATGTCGTTGCTTGGGTCGTAGTTGTAGTTGTAGCGTGCTTTAGGCTTGTCGTAAACGCTTCGGGTTGCCGTTGCTCCAGTTTCAACTTGTGCAAAGCCAGGGTTGGAAAGAGTGCTGTGGTCAGGGTAATAGCAATTGGCGACTGTTCCATAATGATGGCCGACCAGTTGTCCGAAAAGATTCAAATCGGTAGGTTTGCCACTCTCAAAACGCACATAGCAGTTTTCGAACGTGCCATGGTTTATGGCAGCGAGGCCGCCGCAATAATGGGCGACGTCTTGGCGGTTGAGCTTGACATTGCTGAAGCAGTTCTTGACGCTTGTGTTGGCATCGGCAGTGCCTACCAGACCGCCCATCGTGGTGCCTGTCATTTCAGCCATGGCCATTGAGGAATGGATGGTGGCATTGGTAGCCTGTCCCACCAGACCGCCATAAATGTCAGCTGCGTTTCCGCCCTGCATGTTGGTAGCGCTTTCGCTATTGATGATGCTGCCGCCATTCATTTCAGCGATGACGCCGCCATAAATAGACTGGTCAATTCCCAGATAGTTGCAATCGATGAGGAATAGGTTTTTCACCGTTGCACCGCTTGACTTACCGATGAAGCCATAGCGGTCGTAACCCACCAAGCCAATCGTGTTGAGGTTGGTGACGACATGACCCCCACCTTCGAATGTGCCTGAATACGGAGATGGATTTGTGCCCTGCGATGGATCCTTTACTGCTATCGGCAGCCACAGGTAATGCGACATATCGATATCGGCAGTAAGCTTGCCGTTAACATTATCATGTGCCGAATAGCCGTTCAAGCCATTGACATAGCACATGAAACGCGCCAACTTGACGTCAGAGTCAATATTCTGAAAATATGTATCCGGAACAATGTCGCCATCGGAGAATTTGGCATTTCCGTTTTCGATGAAGCTGCCTGTATTCCAGGTGGCTGCAAAGAAAATCTGGTTCTTGTTGAATGGCAGCATTGGGTCGTCGCGATAATCCCAAACAGACTGATACATAACCCTGTCGTCCTTCAGCTCGGAAACACCCGAGCAGAGACCCTGGTAAAGGTGCTGCAAATGGCCTTCAGCAAGAGGCGTAGCCGAAGCGATGACCGGAGTAGGCACGTCATCGACATAGATGCCTATGTTGGCCGAACCGCTCACACCATGGTAGGTTACGTTTGGTGTAACAGAAGTGTCGGTGTAATCGACAATGGTGATTACCTTGTTGTATGACGGCAGATACACGTTGCAAGGAACCAAGGCCTTGGCCGTGCCGATGTTGTTGCTGTTAACCAAAAGATTATCGCCAGCCACATTCATGGTGCCGTTCATATAGATGCCGCCACCCTTTTGGGCTGCATGGTTGTTCTGAATGTCGGCCGACTTGTAAAGGTTTAGGGTTGCCTTGTCGCCGATAAAGATGCCGCCGCCTCTTTGGGTAGCCGTGTTGTTCGTGAAAGTTCCGCCGATGAAATTGACGGTGGCCTCAACGTCGGGTATAATCATGCCTCCGCCCAAGACTCCAGTATTATTGCTCACTTCGACATCTGAAATGTTGACCGTGCCTCCCATGACTCTGATGCCACCGCCATAGCCGGCACCGGATGCGGTATTATGGCTGATGACACCGCCATTGAAGTTCGTTGTTCCCTGTTCCACATTAAGGCCGCCACCACCGCCATAGGTATGGTTTGTGCTTAATGCCTGGTTGTAGCTTATGGTGCCACCATTGAAGGTCAACGTTCCGTTGTTCAAGTTGATGCCACCACCATTGACTTTAGCAGTATTGTAGCTTATGGTGCCACCATTGACGGTCACAGTACCGTTGTTCACATTAATGCCGCCGCCATTGGCTGTAGCCACATTTGGACTGTCTGATTTTCCGACGATGCCTTCGCTAAAAAGCAAATTGCCATTGTTTACCGATATGGCACCTCCGTTGTTACCGGCTGAATTACCATAGAATTCATTTGAACCGTATTCTGTAACATTTTCATTCAGGATTTCAAGTGAGCCTTTGGAAATGAAGCAAGCGCCGCCGCCTACATTTGATTGGTTACCATACAACTTACAGCCATTCTTGATGGTTACTTTGTCCGAGTCATTGTTGATGCTTACACATATCCCCCCTCCCGAATCTACTGTGCTTTTGTTGCCCTGAAGAGTGGAACGGCTCAGCATGACCGAACCATTCGAAACATAAGCACCGCCGCCATAGTTTTTTGCTGTATTGCCATTGATATTGCCGTTGGTCATGGTAAAGGAACCATCAATAACGTAAGCACCACCACCATTAGATTCCGACGTGTTGTCTTTGATATATCCACCGTTCATGGTTAGGGAACCTCCCTGAACACAAACTCCGCCACCATAACTAGTGCCAGTATTGTTTGAGATATTCGAATTGCTCATTACTACCGAACCATTATTGACATACACACCGCCGCCGGCAGTTCCCGCCTTATTGTAGCAGATGTTGCCCCCAGTCATGGTAAGCGAACCGTTTTCAACACACACGCCACCACCGCCTTTTCCGGTCGATTCGTTTTTATAGGTTGCATCCGGACCGCCTATTTGACCGTAGTTCATAACATAGTCCGCATCAAGCACATACATTCCGCCACCTCTGCCTGTCGATGTGTTCTGGTAAATCTTAACATATTTCGAAGTTGTTGCATCAGGACTTGTTATTTCCCATTTGTGGACATACAAACCACCGCCTACAGGCGCCTGGTTGTTGTAAATCTCACCGGAATTCAAATGCAGGTTAAATTCATATTCTTTTGAAGGATCGCTATTGTTTTCCATGTATAGGCCGCCGCCGCCATTCGATTCCGTCCTCGGCATCGCTTGGTTGTTATAGATCTTTGCTCCATTCATTTTCAGGGTGAAAGTAGATTTAGGTTCCAAAGTACAGTCGTTTTCTGCAACGAACGAAACGCCGCCGCCACCGCCTGTCACACTATTATAAGCATAGCTTTCGCACTTATTATCATAAACCTGCAACTTGTCGCTCAAGTCGAACACTACATCCACACGATTCGGTGCAGGTGCACCGGAATTGTAGGTGCGGAACGAGATGCCGCCGCCATGGGTGTGCGCCTTGTTGTGGTGAACCTTCGTAACATTGCCGGTCAGTACGAAATTGGCGCAAATGTCCATGCCACCGCCATTATAATTCGCAGCACGGTTATTGTTGAATTCGCAACCATCTAAGGTTAAGGTTGCATAATTTCCATTCTCGTTCACGCCATTGGAAGGCCAGTAAATGCCGCCGGCGTCGCAGTAACCATAATTATGGTGCACATGGCAGCCTTCCAACGTCATGTGCATCTTACAATTGCCATAACCGCCAATGGCCGGTGTATGCGAACCTAAGGAATTTGTCGTTGTAATGCAATTATAAACCTCGCAATCTGTCATGGTAATGCTGCCGTCACAATGTGGGCAAGCGTAAACGGCAGTTCTTGAGGTAGCCTTAAGGTTTTTGAACTTGCAATTCGTCATCGTAATCACTGTCAACTGTTTTTCACCGCTTCTGACACCGGCACAATTCACAGTAGAATTGACATTCTGGATAACCACATTCTGCAAGGTTATGGTGTTTTTCTTTGGGGTTCCTGTGCCCGTATAATCCTCAACATTAATGACAGCCTGACCCATCGTCCTTGTCGGATTACTCAGCGCATCTAGGCCTGTCACAAAGCCATCTGCATCATAAGCGGCCATAGACCAATTGGCACCGCCGCCAATCGTAATGGTAGGTCCATTATAGGCATCATCCGAACCGATATATAATGTTGCACCATTTTTCAATAGAAACATGCCTACAAGGTTACCACCATCAGTTGCTTTCGTATTGGTGATAGTACGAGCTGCACCACCTGGCTTTATGGTAAGGGAACCTCCATCTATGGTGATACGACCGGTAATCGTAACATTACCAGTAAGGTAAACCGTTTGGTTGGAAGTTACCGTTCCTCCAGACCAGGTTCCTGAAGTGGGCACAATGTAATCTGCCCAGCACACCGAGCAGCCCAATGCCATCACAAGCATGAGGCTCAGTTTTCTGTAAAGACTTCTTTTCGTTTTCGTTGTTGTTTTCGACATTTGGTTATTTTGTATTTAATTATTTAACATTCAAATATTTAAAGATTTAAAATTTAATGATTTAAAAGATTCGATTCTTCGCGACATTATAATTTAACATCAAGTTGAATCAGGCGCAAAAAGCGGGCAAAGATAGTGTTTTTTTTTAAACCTTTTAAAAAATTCCATATACATACCATTTTTTTTCCAAACTACGCAATTGTTCAAAAGGCACGAATTTGCCCCCTCGACAGT